>JAENXA010000041.1 GCA_016649735.1 Prolixibacteraceae bacterium
TCCAAAATCTTTCTATATAAATGTTGTCCAGAGCCCTTTGGAGTTGCAACCTTTTACCGGACAAAAAGTTAAGCTACATTCATAATTGTTGTATTCAAAAAAGTTATATAACTTTTCTTATATCTGATTAAAAGCAAATCTAAGTGTATCATTTATCAGCATACTTTTATGAATATAAAATTGTAAACTTTTTCGGTTATAAGAAAAACTTATTTAACCATAAATCTGGCACATTATCTGCAAATAATTCTAACACAATTCTACCGGGCCGATAATACCCATTGGATAACAGGATTGCCTACCTGTCCATCTTTGTGCAACCGCATTATTCTTTAAACTCTTTAGATAATTTCCAGTAATTGTCGTAAGTCTGATACTTAACTCGTTTTCTCCTTTTTTCAGAACATCTCCTACATCATAAACATAGTCACCGTACCATTTATCTCCAAGTTTTTTTCCGTTGAGCGTCAGTTCAGCGATTCCCTGAACATTCCCCAAATCAATATATCTATAATCGTTTTTGTCTACCGTGAATGTTTTCTCGTAAATCACTGTTCCGGCAAAGCTCTTCAACTCTTCATCCGTTGATAAATCTTTAAGCTCACTAAGGTTTATTTTTTTGCGGCTTCCGTCAATATGATTTAAAGCGAGATTCCATGAACCTGTAATCTCTTTCCGATCTGTCTGGAATTGTTTTAGTTGATAGTTCTTTCCTTCTTTCTTCTTATCAAAAACAAGGAGGAGGGAGGTTGCTCTTGGAAGGTCTATTTTTAAATGATTCTTACTGCCACCAGCAGGATATAAAAAGTGCTCTCCTGTTTCAGGATCCCAAAGCCACGGCTGCAATTTTTGATTCTCCACAAAAAAATCGGCCTCAACAGATATATCTTCCGACAAACTAGTATTAGCCATAAAATATATGGGATTATTACCTAAAAGATAACTTGTCTGATTTAAGTATTTATTAGGTTGATCAAAATTAACATACTGTTTCAGTTGTAGTTCTTTCTGCATTTTCCCAAACCATTCTATTAAATTTCCCTTTGGGGAAGGATATAGACAAACCTGTCCATTTTTATTCTCTAATAATTCATTAATATTTTGTTCTATCTCAGCACTCTTCTTTTCCATACCTATAAAGAACGGAGATTTATATGGTTTCTTACCTATAAAAACTATTTGTCCACCTGCTTCAGCAAAACGACTTAGCGATTTCACCGTCTTTAAATCCAGAGTTTCAATTTCAGGCAACAACAAAGTGTGATAAGAACAATTGTTATATATCATCCTTCCATCTTTAAAGGTAGCAGAACAAATAATTGATTCACTTACATAATCACATCCACATCCGTTTTGATTAATAACTTCCCATAGGTTATTCTGGTAATCAGGATACCACTTCTGAGGGAATGGATCCCGCTGAGGACCATATTTCAGCCATAAATCAGTTAATGGCTGTAAAACTGCTATTTCTGCTCTTGGCGTAGACTCCTGAAAAATATAGGAAAGACGAGCCTTGTAATCAGCCCATGATCTAAACCATGGCCACCATGTATTACGTTCATTGAAATAAGTACCATAACGGATCCATCCAGGGAACGGGGCTTTCAACGGAGAATAGTTAAAACCATGAAGAATTGAATGGTTCACTCCTGACAAATTACTCTGATCTCCAACTATTTTAATATTTTCCAGAGTAGCCATAAAGGCCATTGATGTATTGGTTTCCTCTTCGCAACTCACAATTTTCTTCCCGGAAAGATGAGCACTCGAAGAAACATATTTATTAACCATGGTAGGAGCCCGCCCTACTAATCCAAGATTGGGATATTCACGTCCTACGTCCTTATGAAGCCATGTTTCACATTCGGGAATATCTATGGACATGCTAGCTTCAAGCGGATGCATTCCCCGTCCGTAAGCCTGCATTCGTGATTTTACATTATTTTTATGACACCATTCTGTAAAGGTTTCCAGAAATCTTTCTTTAAACAATTCCAGTCTGGTTTTATAGAAATCCAGATCCACCCGTTTTAATAGCTCGTTTACTTTTTCGGGAAATTTTGTCCCGTATTCTTTCTCTACCGGATTACCCATTGCTCCGACTTTTTTAAGAATAAATGGCAAATACGGCAACATAGAATATCCTCTGCGTTTTTCAAATTCCACAGGTAAATCATCGTTCCAGTTCGCTCCTTCCAATTCCATACTATCGCAAAACATAGCTCTGATATATCCTCCCATATCTCCTATTTTACCAGATATCTTCCCTGAAATTCTTTCCAGATAATTTTCTACTGCAGACTTACTATAATGATTCAGAACAGGACCGGAAGCACCGGGTGCTCCGTTTATTACTACCATATAGCCTGTCAGTTTTACAACAAAATAAAGAACATATTCACCATCCGGAACGTTTATTTTTATGACGGATTCTTTAAAATTAACCGGAAAGTCCTTTCCTTCTGTAAAGTCCATTGATTCTGAGGGAACCAGTCGTAAGATAACAAGGTCTTTATATACGTTTGAATTTTTTGAAGAAAAATTCGGTGCTACTTTATCCAGCAATTCTTTTTGTGAAAAACTATATTCTTTCCCTCCTTTTAAATTAATAGTTTCTATTGTTACCATCTGTGTCTGATCATCCTTCTTCAGGAATTCTCCTCCAAACGGCCATCCGGAACCTACAATCATATCACAAATCATACCTCTTGTTTTCGCTCCATGAAGTGCCGTTTCAAGCATGTCCAGCCATTTATCCTCAAGAACAGTCAGTGATTTATATCCTACAGGATCCGTATTTGGAGGGAAGGCAATAGGATTTATTTCTACACCTCCGATTCCGGCAGCTTTCATTACATCCAGTTCCCGTAATAGTTCCTTCTTATCAAGACGATCTCCGTTCCACCACCACCTGACAAACAATCGTGAGGTTACAGGAGGAGACATGAATCCCCTATAATATTTGTTATAATTAGATTCTTTCATGCCTGCTTCCATACATCCTGTTAAAGGATCAAACATTAGTATCCCTGAGGAAACCAGTAATCCTGACTTTACAAAATCTCTTCGTTTCATAGTTTATTATTTTATATATTATTTATTGTTTTAGACTTATTACTACAACAGAAAATGGTCTTAGCTCCAGCAAAGTCCCTGTCATCTTAATTCTGGCATAAGAATTTTCTCCGGTCGTCATGTCTACATAACTAATTTCTTTATTACTATTTTTCCAGGGTAATTGAATACTTACACTTTTATTCTTTTTATTAATCAATAAAAGTTTATTTCCCTCTTTTGTTATTATTCCCTGTCCCTGAACATCCCCGGTACTAATATTAGTTGAAACCAATTTGTCTCCAGGTCCAAAATTGTCTATTAAAAGTTTTAACACCCAATATCTAGAATTCGGCTTGCCGGTTTCCCAATTAACCATACTTACATCAGGATATTGTGTAGGATATCCTACTAACTGTGACTCTCCTGCCACATCAATTCCTATTTTCGTTAACTCCAAAAAAACATGGGCATACATGGCTCCAGACAAATTCCAATATTCTGAAGGTATTGGCTGACTTATCATAGTACCTATCTCATTAATCATAGTTATAGTATGCGGAGAAAGCCGCTTTCTTATATTTTCAATATACCTCACCTTGTTTAGAAAAGCATTTGCCTTCTCAAAACAAGTATATTGGAAGGATTCAATATTTTGCCCTTTATAAGAAGTTTGTGAGTAAAGGTGATAAGATATTCCATCTAAAGGAACGCCTGGCTGATGATTCTTAGGATTTAAGAAATATTCAAAATAATGAGGATTATTCTCATACATCAGCGAAAGTCCAAGAAATTTTAAATCAGGCTGAATATTCTTTAATTTCAATACTATAGCATCATATATTTTAGTATACAACTCAGGTGAAATCAAATGTTCCCCATCCGGTTCATTTAACACTTCCCAATAATCTATATTATAATAATGCCCCGATTTATGATATATCCCAATCTCATCCGTAAATCCACCTTTAGTATACCACTGAAGCATACGCCCATAATAATCAGCCAATTCCCTTACCGTAGTATCCCTTAGTTCTGTTCCTTTATTATAATTCCAGCAAACCTGATAAGGATCTTCAGGATAACTAATTTCAGATTCTGTCTTCCACATCCACACTGGAGTTGTACTGAAATCAATCACTACAGGTCGCCCTTCTGATGCTTCCATAACTGCCGCTATGGTACTGTCCATATAGGAAAAATTCCAATATGTCTCTTCTTTTGTCGGTGCCTTTAATTCCGCAACAGACAATTTTGGATAGGGACACCATGGCACATAACGCAAATAATTCGCTTTTAAATTTTTTAATGCCGCAAACACAGGCTTACAAATAGGCGAGAATGGTCTTACTTTCGGATTTCCAACAAGCTGTAATGTAGGTGTTGTTTTTGAAACACAAGTGATATTATTCCAGTCAATATTAATTTTTTCTATACTTTGCTGTGCATATACTCCTGAACAAAACAACAGGGAAAAATATAACACCAACATCCCAACCTTTTTGAGATTTTTTTCTTCTTTCATATTTTTTCTTTTAGAATTGATTAGTTTTGGATAATTATTTATCATTCTTTTAATAAACTTACATAGGTTTAATGTCTGATAAAAAAGCTATTTCAATAACATTATTTATGGGTTAATTCCATAACATAATGTCCTGCCTGTAATAAATATATATTTTCAACAGAAATTTTCAGATCTATTTTTTCCCTTCCGAGTAGTAAGTCCATCGGGATATTTGTCTGAAACATGATCCACATACAGTTTTATGTTTTCATAACAACTTTTCAGAAGATAAAAATCTCCGTAAAAAATATAAATATTCCACGGGATAATGGCAATTGTACTTGTCCAGTCCAGTCCGTTAGCCCAGTGGTATCCCCAGCCAGAAGTAGGAATAATGGCAGGTAATACTCCGTTAGGCTGCTGTTCATCTTTATGGTCTACTAGCCATTTTTCATATACTGTAATTCCATCAAAATTATATAGCCCGGTCTTATTGGCAATATGTGCATCACCTGTCCATCCGTTCTTCTCCCTGTGCGGACAGTCAGTAGAAATTACAATCAGATTTGAAAGATATGAACAGTTCGATGTTTTCCATAGTTTTGTTTATTAGATTTTTATATAAAAAGATTTATTCTTTATGCATAGAAAAACAGTAAAATTAAAAACAGCTTGTAAGATAGAAAAAAATCAACATAAGTATATTATAAAATTTAAATGGCAGGCTAGTTTTATCTACTGCCTGCCATTCATTTATTCTATGCTAAAAAAACAAATCACAAAATGATTTATTTATATTCCTCGTTTTGTTCAATTGAAGAATTCAAATTAATAATTCAAGTTTCCTAGTTGTTAATTTTCTGTTATTCAAGTTGTTATATTTTAAAATTTTGCACATAATTCACGTTAAATTACAGATATACAATAAAATACAGCGTTACTGGCATATCACACAATTAGTTTCTGCTTGAAAGTAGGGGAAATAAATTTCATTATCTCCTCTGCTCTTTGGCTATCACGGATTATCTCTTCTATTAGTTCCATACAATCAATTTTTAATATCTTTCCTATTCCGTTAATAATCTCAACAAATATCCCTCTCAAATAATTGGATATATTTTCCTCTTCTGTCTGCGAACTCAACAAATCAAAGAGACCTCCTAAGCTATTACCGTAATGCATCTTTTTGTAAAGTAGCAGCATAATATATTGCATCATGGATACAGTAGTGGCTCCAATTTGCGAATCAAAATTATTACACTGACATTTTCCAAGTTGTAGATGTTGTTTCATGTCTTTGAAAAAGACTTCAATGGACCATCTGATTTGATACGTCTCAAGAAGTTTGTTAAAAGTTATATTAAGATCATTGGTAATAATAGCTCTCCATTGACCACCTGACCCCATCTTTACAAAAAATAAATTCAACCTTCGGTTATCATACAGTACAGGAACTTTGATATAGCTGATATTATACTTCCGGCTTTTTTTCTTCTTTTTCCTGTATTTTTTTCGCAATTCCTGAGCATTCATTTCATTATCTGTTAAACAATCCCGGTATAAAATTTTACCCATCTTTATCATTGCTATAAGCTTGATTTTTTTCTTGCGAAACAATTCTATATGAGCCAAAATTTCTTTAGAAAAGAACCAGCTGTCAAACAGTACGTACTCAAATTCAAACCCTTTGCGTACTGCTCTTGATAGCATTTTGATAACATTCTGGGTCTTTTTTATGTCTAATTCTGCTTTTCGTTCATATCCGGGACTATTTTTATCTCTATACTTTTTGAACTGTTTTCTTCTCTTATTGGGAGTTAAACCGTACAGAGGTGCTTTCTTTTCTTTCTCCCTGAAAAGCTGTTCTTTTTCCTCGAAAACAGATCGGGTTAACTTCATCTTTTTAAGAAGTTTTGATTGTTTTTTCCTGGAATGGGAAACCTGTTTTCCCTGCTCATTATATTTTAACTTCATATCCTTTGTAGGATTGGATGTCATTCCTTTTCTGAGGGAGTTTAGTATTTTTCTCTTTCCCAGATGTTTTTCTTTATGTTCCTGATAAGCAGCTTCAGCCTGTCCGGCCTTCCGTCTTGCACTGTTACGTCTCTCACGAATAGTATCAAGTCCCTTACCTCGCTCGCGATGCAAAGAAAAATCAATAGGAATAAAATTATTTCCATCCCAGTAACCACATACCAAAATCTTATAACCAAAAAGAAAATTACCGGTAACATGATCATGCATCTTACTGGCACCTTCTATTCTTTTCCCGGTTTTTCTCAATGGGCTGTCGTCAAATATAAGTGCTCTGGTTTTATCTTCACAACCAGATATTTGCTTCGATAATTTTAGGTATCGTTTAGCAAACAGATATAAAATTGTGCGCCAGTTAATATTCTCGTTACCCAGCAAATCATAATATGGATTTTTGCTGCCATCACTACCTATTTGCTTACCTATCTGTTTGGAAAAATAGCTATGGATGTTTTTTCTACGGTAGAATAACATGACTACAAGAGTCGTTAGAATTAAGCTAACTTTTTTGCCTTTTTGCTTGATTGATTCAAACTGACCAAATATACGCCGTATTTCAAAGAACTTTAATGTGTCTTCCAGGCACATGCCTGTATCACTATCATTATCTATGAATTTTTGAAATTCACCTATTTTTTCCGTAACTTTCGATTGTTGCATATCGTATTTGTCTTATAATGAACTCAAATATAGTCATTTAGACTAAGATATGCAACTTTTTTTATATCTTATTTACTTCATTTTCAATGTTTTATCAACTAGGAAACTTGAATTAATAACATGATCTGGTATTGGAAAAAGCAATTTTATGTTGGCATAAGCGTCCGCCTCAACAGCTACCGGCCTTTCTGCCTTCTGTCTTATACCATGAGCAGTCATCACTTCTTTAGCTTTTCCAGTTCTTACCAAAACATCCCATCGATCTGCCTCACAGAAAAATTCTACTCTTCTTTCCTGAATAATATCATCCAGAGAAAGACTCGTCAGACCTGATAATCCTGCTCTAATCCGAATCTGATTAACTAATGATAAGGCTGATGGTTCATCTCCCTCACGAAAATCACATTCTGCCAGCATCAACAAAACTTCTGAATAACGGAAAACCTGAAAATTATTGCCAGTATAATCTCTTACTTCATGGTCAGGATCCATAAATTTAGTTGTATATGGGATTGTATTACCATCTCCATCAGTATAATAAGCAATCATGTTTTTTCGAGTATCATTAGTTTCAAAACAGTTCAGCAAATCTGTAGTAGGTATATTTTCCCCTGTTCTGGCATTTTCTTGACCTTTTGTAATAAGATCCGTACCTGAATTATTTGGCAGAAAACGGTACATATAGAAACTACCCTGGTAGGAAGTACCTCCAATGTATTGAACAGAAAAAATAACTTCATTATTATTTTCATTATTAATACCAAACAAATCCGAATATTTAGGAAGTAAACTATATCCTAAAGTCTGTACTTTCTCCAATTCTGTTATTGCATCAGTATAATCTTTCTGCCACATATAAACATCAGCCAGTAGCGTTCTGGCAGCACCTTCCGTAGCCCGACCAAATTCTGAAGTAGGATAACTTGATGGTAAATTTTCCTTTGCAAAATTCAGATCTTCAATAATCTGAGTATATATTGAATCAACGGGAGTTCTTTTATCATATGAAAAAGCATCTTCATAGGATTGAACTAAACTTGTTGACAAAGGAACGGCTCCAAAGTAATGAACCAAATGTTCATAATATAAAGCCCTTAGAAATTTCACCTCTCCAATGAATCTATTTTTTAAATCAAATTTCTTATCTGCAATATAATGCAATACACTATTACATTTGGATATCCCTATATAAGAATTATCCCAGCAATGATTTATTACATCATTGTCGGTAATCATGATGAACTTATCCATTGCCTCATAAACGTGTCCAGATAAATCTATAGTATTGTACTGATAAGTAGTATTATCTGAGCGCATTTCAGAAAAAGCCCAGTAAGCTCCCCCAAAAGCATTTCCCTTGGAACCATATAGATCTTGTAAACTTGTATATGACGAATTCACAGCAATAAGAAAATCAGATTCCGTATTATAATAATTATCAGCGGTAAGAGAATCCACCGGGACCTCTTTCAAAAAATCGTCTTGACATCCCCATAGAATAAAGACTGTCAAAAAAGATAGGATAATATATTTTTTCATATTATAAATTATTTTTAGAATTAGTTATTAAAATGAAATATTAACCCCTATTGAAATCGTTCTGGACAAAGGATAATCATAACACATAACACCTCTTGACAAAGAACTATTTCCATAATAATTCACCTCAGGATTACCATATGGGAACTTGGTAAATGTATATAGGTTCTGAACTGAGCAATAGACTCTACATGAATTAATATTTTTGATGTTTTTGAAATTATAACCAACATTCAGATTTTGAATTTTTATAAAGGATCCG
This sequence comes from Prolixibacteraceae bacterium, assembly GCA_016649735.1. GTDB lineage: Bacteria > Bacteroidota > Bacteroidia > Bacteroidales > Prolixibacteraceae > JAENXA01. The sequence goes on from JAENXA010000041.1 coordinate 9,060, forward strand.
TCATAAATCATTCGTGAATTTCCTACCCTGTCTTTCTCAGTATTATAAAGCGAAGTAGCATATTTACCATTACCTGGTTGATCCAATGAACGCCAACGTTCTGATTCATCTGCAAAAACGTTGAAAACACCATCTAAATTTCTGGTGGTTGCTTCAGTGTCAATTGCCAAAACATCAACATCACCTGCAAAACTCAAGGTCAAATTAAAATCCCAGTTCTTATAACTAAACAGGTTAGTCATTCCTCCTGTATATTTTGGATTAGGATCTCCAATAGGAACACAATTCAATCTATCAAGAGTTCCATCTTTATTAGAATCTTCATACTGTGCTGAACCTGGTAACTGACCTGCAAAATGAGGTGCCTTATCAATTTCCGCCTGTGTCTGGAAAATTTTTACAAATTTAAATCCATAAAGTTGAGCCATAGGGAGATTTGTCATTGTAACATTACAATAACTATCATAAAACCAATTGGAATAAATAGTTTTAACTACTCCTAAATCCAATACCTTGTTCTTATTAAAGGAAATATTAAAATCTGTTTTCCATGTAAAACTATTATTTGAAATATTTGTCGAGTTTACAGAAAATTCGAAACCTCTGTTTCTTATCTTTCCTATATTATTTTGCATAGAATTAAAACCAGAAGAAATTGGTTATTCCGATATTTTTATTATTCCGAATTATATTATTATAGTATTGTTATTCAATTTATTTAACATGTAAATATTGGAATAATATTCATTTCTTTAATAAACATTTTAAAAGATATGAATTATGGATCTAACTAAATTTAATGAGCGATATCCAATATTCCTAAATTTCATGAAAGAGAAGGGATACTATAATGGA
>JAENXA010000116.1 GCA_016649735.1 Prolixibacteraceae bacterium
CCCCCCCATTTTTATATGAACCTTTTATTTGATTGTGTACATCTACAAGATATAAATTTACACCTTTGTGTCCGCGCAATTCTTTTTCATAGGATCTTTCAAGTCCGGTAACGCCAATGTAATCACCTTTTGAATAATACGAATTATTGTCAATGATTTTTTGATTTACTTCACCAACAAATCCAAGAACATGTGCGGCAATCTTTTTGGGATATTCTCTAAGTGTTCTGATCTGGACAAAAAATCCCGGATATCTAAATAATTGTTCCTGAAGACCGGCGTATATTTCCGGTGAAATTTGTTTTAGTATTACAGAAGGCCTGTATTGTGAATATTGTTTTGCTTTCTTAAGGCCATCGGTTAATGTCTTTTTTTCAATTCTCAGAATTCTGCAAAATTCTGTTGTATCAAAAGATTCAAGATTTTTAGGCGTAACAAGAAGATCATAAGCTGCCTTGTTATATACCAGTAGTTTTTGATTTCTGTCGTATATCAATCCTCTTGACGGATAGCTGATTACTTTTCTGAGAACATTCTGTGCAGCAGCTTCTTTATATGAAGAATCAATTACTTGAAGAAAAAATAATTTGCATATGAAAGTAATGATGACCAAGAGGTAAATTACTCTGATTATATATTTTCTTTTATCATATTTATTCACTTCTGTCGCTCCTTAAAAAATAATAATTGACTAATAATAAGAAGAATTATTGAAAAAACAGCACTGGAAAGACATCTTGTGAGTGTGAAAAAGAAATTTGTAAAGCTAAATGCTTCAATATAAAATAAAAATAAATGGTGAACAAGAACCATAATAACGGTGTATTTTATAAACCATGATAACCCCATACTGCTGATAGATGGAAGATGTTTTTTGTCAATTGATTCTCTGTTAAATAGTATGTTTATAATATATGGACGCAAAAAAGCCATAAAAGTAGTTGCTGAAGCATGAATTCCCGGTGTATTGCTGAAAATATCAATTGAAAGCCCTAACAGAAAACCTAAAAGTAGAACCAGGTATTTAGATGTTTTAAGAGGCAGTAATAAAATAAAGATTATATATATATAAGGATTAATGTAACCGAAAAGCTGAATGTTATTACAAATTAATACCTGACAGAGTACTACAGTTATCCATATAAATAAATATTTAATAAATATTTTCATCTTTATCTCCTGTTTTTTGCAGGTTCTCTAATTCGTTAAAATAAAAATTCTTTATGATATTAACATGTCTGAGTGTCATAAAATTTGTAGAAAGACGAATTTTTATGTTGTAAAAATTGTATCCTTTTTTATGATTGAAGCTTTCAATTTCACCAATTAAATACCCTTCAGGGAATACTGAAGAATAACTGCTTGTTACTATTGTGTCACCAATACTTAATTTTACATGAATAGGAATCTCATTCAGTATGGCATATCGATAATCTTTTCCATCCCAGGATAAAGAACCAAAATAATTATTTTTCTTTATTTTGGCTGATACTTTCCATTTTTTGTTAATTATTGTCGGACCCATGGAAAAATGGTCTGACACGTTTGTGATTATACCAACTATTCCGTTAGGACTTATAATTCCCATTCCGGTTTTAATACCATCTTTTGTCCCCTTGTCTAATGTAATATAATTATTCCTAAGGTTTACGGAATTGCTTATTACTTTAGTCGCTATAAAAATATATCCGGCACTGTCTGCAAATGTGCTATCTGTTTTATCAGAGGCTTGTATTTTTTCCAATCTGTTTCTTAATCTTGTGTTCTCATCTGCCAGATTGGAATTTATTTCTTTTAAATTAAAAATACTATAAAATGCACTTGACTTCTTATAAATATCACCAATAAAATTATTGGTAGAATTTGTAAATACAATTTTCTGATAATTATTAAAATTTACAATTAGAATAAGACAAAAAACCTCCAGTAAAATAAAGAAAAGAAAAAAATAAATTCTGGTTAAAAAACGTAATAAACTTCTCATTTATCGGAAGCTTTGTGTTATTTATCTTATTAAGAAAGAAAATTTGTCAACATTTTTTAGTGCTATACCGGTACCGCGGGCAACTGCTCTTAGAGGATCTTCTGCAATATGAAACTTAATGTTTATTTTATCCGTTAATCGTTTGTCCAATCCTCTTAATAAGGCACCTCCGCCTGTCAAATATATTCCGTTTGCAACAATGTCTGCATAAAGTTCGGGAGGTGTCTGCTCCAATGCATTTAAAATAGAGGTTTCAATTTTTGATATAGATTTCTCAAGACAATGAGAAATCTCCTGATAATTGACTGGCACTTCGATTGGAAGAGCTGTCATCTGATTAGGGCCCTGAATAATATAATCATTAGGAGGAGTTTCAAGTTTTGATAAGGCCGATCCTACATTAATTTTAATATCCTCTGCTGTGCGTTCACCTATTTTAATATTGTGCTGATGACGCATATATTCCATTATATCAGAGTTGAGCTCATCTCCTGCAATACGAATTGATTTGTTGGTAACAATTCCTCCCAGTGAGATGACTGCGATTTCCGTTGTTCCTCCGCCTATATCAACTATCATATTTCCTTCGGGGGCTTCAACCTCAAGATTAATTCCTATTGCAGCTGCCATAGGTTCATAGATCATATATACTTCTCTGCCTCCTGCATGTTCTGATGAATCACGGACAGCACGTATTTCAACCTCTGTTGAACCTGAAGGGATACATACTATCATTTTTAATGCAGGAGAAAAAAACTTTGAATGCGGATGGATCATTTTAATCATTCCTCGTATCATTTGTTCTGCAGCATTAAAATCGGCAATAACACCATCTCTTAATGGTCTTATTGTTCTTAAGTTGGCGTGAGTTTTCCCCTGCATTTGACGAGCCTTTTCTCCAATTGCAACCAATTTATCCGTTTTAAGGTCAATGGTTACATAAGATGGTTCGTCTAATACAATTTTATCATTTTGTATAATTATTGTATTAGCTGTTCCCAGATCTAATGCAATTTCCTGTGTCAAAAATGAAAATAGCCCCATTTTTTTATTTTCAGATAAATTAATGTTTAAAATGTCGACGTCCTGTGAATACAAGAGCAATACCAAAGTCATCGCATGCTTCAATTACTTCATTATCCCTGATACTTCCTCCCGGCTCAATAATATATTTTACTCCGTATTCATTGGCAGCGTCAATATTATCACGGAATGGGAAAAATGCATCTGAAATTAATACGGCATCTTTCATTTCGACTCCTTCTTTGAGATTGAAACGCGGAATTGTTAAGTTTTTAAGACTGTCAACACGATTTGGTTGTCCCATGCCGGCACCGGTAAGCCAGAATGATCCGTCTTTCTCTTCAGAGACAAGGGCAATGGCATTGCTTTTTAAAAATTTACATGCAACAATTCCAAATTTAGCCAAATCCGATTTATTCTTGTCGAACTGAACTTTAGAAACAGTCTTGAATTCCTGATCCATTCCTTCATCTTCATCCTGAACAAGCATACCTCCACTTATTGAACGGTATAATTTTTCTTTTGTAATTTCAGGTTTTACAGGAACAACCAGAAGGCGAAGATTTTTTTTCTTACTTAAAACAGTAAGAGCTTCAGGTGTAAAAGACGGAGCAATTATTATTTCTACAAATTTTTTGTGGAACCAGTTAGCTATATCTTCTGTAACTGTTTCTGTGAAACAGACAATACTTCCAAAAGCACTGACCGGATCTCCTGCCCATGCTAATTCAAGAGATTTTAATATATTGTCACTTACAGCAAGTCCGCAGGGATTTAAATGTTTTACAACAGAAACTGCAACTCTGTCTCCTTTATTGGCAGTTGAGTGATATGCATCACCGCATACTTTCCATGCTGCATCGGCATCAAGAAGATTGTTATAAGATAATTGTTTGCCTTGTAAAACCTGTGCTCCGGCAAGAGTTATGCCTGAAGGATTATTGTTAAATCTATAAAATTTAGCAGACTGATGAGGATTTTCTCCGTAACGAAGAATTTTTCCGTCATTCAGACTTATTCTGTTTTTATTTGAAGAACCATCATCAAAATAGTTGAAGATGGCTGAATCATAATGAGAAGAAACTCCGAAAGCTTCCAGTGCATATGATTTACGGTCTTCAATACTTGTTAAACCATCTTTTTTATTAAGTAAAGACAAAAATGGTTCGTATTGATTTCTTGATGAAAGAATAAGAACGTCTTTGAAATTTTTTGCGGCTGCTCTTATAAGTGCAATTCCGCCTATATCTATTTTCTCAATGATTTCCTGCTCTGATGCTCCGGCGGCAACTGTAGCTTCAAAAGGATAAAGATCAACTATTATAAGATCAATTTCCGGAATTCCGTACTGAGCCATTTGTTTCCGGTCTCCTTCGTTATCTCTTCTTCCCAGTATTCCTCCAAAAACTTTTGGATGTAATGTTTTTACCCTTCCTCCAAGTATAGATGGATAACTTGTTAAGTTTTCTACCGGAGTTACTTTTATTCCTGATTTTTCAATAAAAGTCTGTGTTCCTCCTGTTGAGTATATTTTTATTTCAAGATCGTTTAATTTCTTTACTATAGGCTCTAAGTTATCTTTATGATATACAGATATTAAAGCTGATTTAATTTTTTTCTCGTCCATATTATTTGTTCTAAAAAGAATAATTACTTCAAAAGTAATAAAAACAGATGTTTATTCTTCCTGTTTGACCTATATATTTTATGTAAAAACACCTTATTCTCAATTTTTTTTGTAATGATCATTTTGTCATCATAATTTATATCAATATTAATACTATTTTGACATACTGGAATTATCGCAAATTTTCTGTTTGGATAGTAATATTGTTAATTTCTCAAATTCTTCCACTGAAAGTGTTTCAGGTCTCCGTGAGAAAATTTCATTTTTTTTCAATTCTTCATCGGTGATAAGTATTTTTAAAGAGTTTCTCATTGTTTTTCTGCGCTGGTTGAAAGCAGTTTTTACAACTCTAAAGAAAAAAGGTTCATCACATTTTAATTTTTCGCGTTTGTTTCTTATTAAACGAATTACCCCTGATTTTACTTTTGGCGGTGGTATAAATGATTGTTCAGATACTGTAAATAAATATTCAATATCGTAAAAAGATTGTAGAAATACACTAAGAATTCCATAAGCTTTTGATCCCGGAGGTGAGCTGATTCTTTCGGCTACTTCCTTTTGAATCATACAAACCATCTGTGGAATTTTATTGTGAAATTTCAGGACTCTGAAAAAAATTTGTGAGGAAATATTATATGGTAAATTGCCTATAATCGCAAAAGG
>JAENXA010000073.1 GCA_016649735.1 Prolixibacteraceae bacterium
TATATTTCTATCCTCATTTTTACCAATTTTAGCATTTTAAATCAATATTCTATTTCTTTTCATAATTAGAATATATATTTGCATTGTCAATAATAAAAAAGACATTTTTAAATACATAAGTTTTATCTTTTAATCAGATAAAATCATCATAAAAAATTTATGTATAATATATAAAGATCAAAATACTTAATTCATGAGAACATTAACAGATTTTATTATCGAAAGATCAAAAAGTATTATAGTTGCCATAAAGGGAATGTTTTTACTTATTCGTACCGAGCACGCTATTATGGCGCAGTCGTCGCTTTTTTTGATATTTACAGCTATGGGATTTATTTTAGGAATCTCAAGAATAGAATGGATAATTCAGTTTTCGATGATAGGTCTTATCCTGGCCACAGAAGGTATGAATACAGCGGTAGAAAAACTCTGTGATTTTATTCATCCCGAGTATCATAAAAAAATAGGATTCATAAAAGACATATCGGCCGGAGCTGTTTTATTTGCTGTCTTTTTTTCAATAATTAATGCCATTTTAATATATTATCCTCACATATTTAAATAAAGCCATTAGCTTATAGGCAAACATTAAATATTCTCGTAACACGAAGTAATAAAAATTCGAATAATGAAAAAAAAATTTAAAAACAGATTCTCTTTACTGTTTGCATTTATTATCACATATATAATTTTATCCTTTTTTACCAGAATGGCTATTTATATATGGTCCTTCCCTAATATGGATTTTTCGGTTATCTCATTATTTAAAATTATATCAACAGGATTGTTTTTTGATTTTGGAACCGCAATTTATTTTATACTTTTTTACAGTATTTATTTATTGTTAATACCTAAAAAAGTAAGCGGAACATGGATAGACAAGACTTTTACCTATTTCATAATAACAATTATATTATTTCTTGCCCTATTCGGTTTAATAGGAGAATTTCCATTTTGGGATGAATTCAGTAAAAGATATAATTTTATAGCCGTAGATTACCTTATTTACACCTATGAAGTAATTCAGAATATAAATCAGTCATATCCAATTCCACTGATTCTTTTATTTCTTTTTGTTCTTATTGGCTTTATATATTATCTCTACAATAAAAAGAATGTCTTTAAAAACACTTTCTCAAAAGAAACAGGTATTTTTAAAAGAATATTAACAGTAGCTATAATATTTACAATAGCTATTATTTATACCTTCTATGTAAAAAACAAACAGGCAGAATGGAGCCAGAATTCATATGAAAACGAATTAAGTAAAAATGGTGTTTATTCTCTATTTGCAGCATACCGCTCCAATGAGCTTGATTATAATACTTTTTATAAGACAATACCCGAAAAAGAAGGTTATTCTCTTATGAAAAAGGATTTAAAGGCAGACAATCAATCATATACTGATTCTTTATACGATAACATAAAGAGAACAGTAAAAAGTGACAGTACAGCACAAACTCCAAATATTATACTTGTAACCGTTGAGAGTCTTAGTGCAGAATTTTTGGGAACATTCGGTAATAAAAACAATCTCACTCCTTTTCTGGATTCCCTTATTAAAAAAAGTATTGTATTTACCAATCTTTATGCCACAGGTACCCGTACTGTAAGGGGTATGGAAGCTCTTACGCTAAGCGTACCTCCCACTCCCGGACAAAGCATAGTCAGACGTCCCGACAATGAGAATCTTTTTTCAATTGCTACAGTTTTAAAACAGAAAAATTATCATTTAACTTTCCTGTACGGGGGAGATGGTTATTTCGACAACATGAATTATTTCTTCGGAAGTCAGGGATTTGATATTGTCGACCGTAACCGTGGAAACATTCTTTCGGATAAAATAAAAACTAAACGTTATTCTATTACTGATGATGAAGTTACCTTTGAAAATGCATGGGGGGTTTGTGATGAAGATATTTTTAAACAATCCATAAAATTTGCAGATGCAGAATCAAAACAATCACGTCCGTTCTTTCAATTTATAATGACAACTTCCAATCACCGCCCTTATTCTTTCCCGAAAAACGCTATTGACAGTCCTCAGGGTACAAGAGGAAGTGCCGTAAAATACACAGATTATTCTTTTAGAAAATTTTTTGAAGCAGCCCAAAAGAAGCCATGGTTTAAAAATACCGTATTTGTAATAATAGCTGACCATTGTGCAAAAAGTGCCGGAAAATGGGAAATTAATATTGATAAATATCATATCCCTGCTATTATATATAATTTAAACCAGGAAAAGGGTGTCATTAAAAAGATGTGCTCTCAGATGGATTTAATGCCTACTCTGTTCGGTTTGCTTAACTGGTCTTATGATTCTGAATTTTTAGGTCAGGATGTAACACAACCGTCTTACAAAGAACGTGCTTTCCTTGGAAATTACAGAACACTGGGATTACTTAAAAACAACATTTTCACCCAGCTAAACGACAGAAAAACAGCTATTCAGTTTACATGGGACGGAAATAAAAAGAAAATCACCGAAGATCATACCATTATTGATAAGTATCTCGAGAAACTTACAATCTCATATTTTCAGACAGCAAGCAATCGTTTTAAAGAAGGAAAGATGAAAGAAAATTACAAAAATTAATTTTATACAAAAAATTGAAAACTTTAAATGTTATTAAGCCATTACTGAAATTTATGGCCTCTATGCTTATTTTCCTATTTGTAAGCAGACTTATTTTATCGATTGTCTATTTTCACAGGGTACTTGCCATTTCAAACTGGTATCTTCTGTTCGCATATGGAATACAAATGGACTTGCTTTTTTTATCCTATTTTTGTTTTCTTCCGGCATTGCTGCTGCTTATCTTACCGAATTTTATAATAAATAAAATAGGACAGTTTTTTAGATGGTATTTTGTTATCATTATGTTTTATATGGTCTTTATGGAACTATCGACCATACCTTTTATAAACGAATACGACATGAGGCCTAACCGGCTATTTATAGAATATTTACAATATCCTCATGAAGTAATTGGAATGCTGACAAAGGGTTTTCTTGCTCCTTTAATAATAGTTTCTGTATTGGCAGTTATTTCTGCTTTTTTATTAATAAAGCTTACAAAAAACTGGTTTACAGAAACAAATACAAAATATATTTATAAACTTATATTGCTACCTTTTGTTCTTGTAGTATTATTAGTGTGTGCACGTTCTTCTACTGCAAAGCATCCTGCAGATCCAAGCACTGCCGCCTTTTCTTCGGATCATCTTGTAAATGATCTTGCCATCAGTTCCGGCTATTCATTGTATTATGCTGCATATACAATGAAAGACGAAAAAGATGCAGGTAAAATGTATGGACAAATGAATTACGACAAAGCTTTATTTACAGTTAAATCAGATATGCACATTGCTGATAGTCTGTTTGTAAATGATCCTAACAGTCCGTTACTGCATAAACAGATACCACTAAAAACACGTGAACACCCTTATAATCTTGTAATTTTACTTCAGGAAAGCCTCGGAGCTGAATTTGTAGGAGCACTTGGAGGTTTACCTCTAACTCCAAATGTTGATTCATTGGCCAAACAGGGGCAACTATTTACACGACTTTATTCAACGGGAACAAGAAGTGTACGTGGTATTGAAGCCACAGTAGCCGGTTTCCCTCCTACTCCATCAAGAAGTGTTGTAAAGCTTGGTTATTCTCAGACAAATTTCTATACAATTGCAGAACTTTTGAAAAATCTGGGTTACAATACATCTTTTATTTACGGGGGTATGGCAACATTTGATAATATGGGATCATTTTTTACAGGCAATGGTTTTGAAAGAATTATTGACGGGAATGATTATAAAAATTACATTTTTAAAGGCGACTGGGGTGTTTGTGACGAAGATCTCTACCGCAAAGCAGATGAGACATTCAAAAGCTATGGGGATAAACCTTTCTTCTCACTGGTTTTCTCCACTTCCAATCATACTCCATACGAATTTCCGGACGGAAGAATAAATCTTTATGATAAAAAGAAAAACACCAGAAATAATGCCGTAAAATATGCTGACTATTCTATAGGATATTTCTTCAATCTTGCCAAAAAGTCAAATTATTATAAAAATACTATTTTTATAATAGTTGCTGATCACGATACACGTACGTATGGGAAGATGATTGTTCCTATTAGAAAATTTCATATTCCGGCAATAATTATTGGCCCGGATGTTCCCAAAGGAACCTATAACAAAATTTGCAGTCAGATAGATATTTCACCTACGGCACTTGATTATATGGGTATAGAAAATGAGAATCCAATGCCAGGAAGGGACTTGTGTCAGTTTCCCGATAGTATCCCTGGAAGGGCTATCTTACAATTTTATCAGATAAATGCGTTTCTTGAAGGTAACAAAGTTCTTATAATGCAGCCCGGGAAAAAAATATCCTCTTTTATTTATAACAGAGAAAAAAATACTCTAAACTCTGTGAAACAGGATACGTTAATGAAAGATAAAGCTCTCTCATATGTATCTCTTGCCTCCTATCTTTATCATAAAAGAGAATACAATATTCCTTACAGAGAAAAATAAAAATATCTAACACCTTAAATCTGCAGGGAATTATCTATTAATCTTTTTAGCTTTTATCTTATAGCCCATAAAAAGCGAAGCATGCGATTCAAAAATATCTGATTGTTCTGTAGTAAAATATTGTGTTTCCCCATTTTTGGTACAAACCTTATCAATTTCAGGATGCCTTTTTAGATAATCAACAAGTCGATCCGTAACTATATTACCCTGCTCTATTATCTGAACTCCTGAATGAGGTATATATTTACGAATACTATCAATAAGCAGGGGAAAATGCGTACAGCCAAGTATAAGACTGTCAATCGCCGGGTCTTTTTCAAACAAATTGCGTATATTCTTTTCTATAAAATAATCTGCCCCCGGTGTACCTATCTCATTATTCTCTACAATTGGCACCCACATAGGACATGATTGCTGTGTAATAATTTTAACACGACCATTTGACAATTTTTTAAGTTCTATAGGATATGATAAAGAAGCTACAGTCCCCGGTGTTGCCAAAACACCTACATGACCATTTCGTGTATTTTCTGATACATATTCCACACTTGGACGTATTACTCCCAAAACCCTGTTTTCCGGAGCAATTAACGGCAGATCCTTTTGCTGTATTGTTCGCAACGCTTTTGCAGATGCAGTATTACATGCCAGTATAACCAGATGACATCCCATATCAAAGAGTTCCCTTACTGCCTTAAGTGTATATTCATATACCACTTCAAAAGATCTTGTTCCGTATGGAGTATGGGCATTATCTCCAAAATAAACAAAGTCATACTCAGGAAGTTTTTTCTGAAATTCACGAAGAATCGTAAGACCTCCGTATCCTGAATCAAATACACCTATGGGAAAATTCAATGACATTTATTAGCTAAATTAAAAAAGCCATCTTTTCAGACAGCTTTCGTGATATTATTTTTATTATTCAGCGAACATAGAACGCTAAAAATTAATAATTTCAGCCTATTGTATTCCTAATTTTGATTTTACCAACGGAAGCAGGTCAAGACTAGCTGATGATTTATAAATTACAGTATTTGTATCAAACACATAAATGAGTCCTTTCTCTTTTGCGACATCTGCAATAGCTTTATTGGCTTTGTCAAGAACAGGTTTCATCAATTCTGTCTGTTTTTTCTGCAAATTCTGTTGTGCAGTACCGTTAAAAGCTTTAATACGACTCTGGAGATCCTGCAATTCCTGTTCTTTTGCCTGACGAACAAGGTCGGTCAATGAATCTGTACTTTGTGTATATTCCGACAATTTAGTCTGAAATTCTTTCTGCATAGTTCCCAACTGATCTTCGAGACCTTTAGCCTGAGTCTGTAACGATTTTTGCGCAATAGCAGTTTCCGGCATAGTCTGAATTAATGCCTGTGTGTCGATATGTCCAAATTTTAAAGTCTGAGCATTCATTAATCCGGTTGTTGATAAGAAAATCATCAACGATAAACAAATCTTGTAAAAGCTTTTCATTTTTTTATTCTTAGTTTTTATTTTTCTTAGACAAATATATAAATTAATTATTAATACCAAGTCTCCCCAGAACTAAATTACTTACATCATACGCTGGATTTGTGTAAACTATAACAGATTCGTCTGTCTTGTTAAAAATCAAAGCATATCCTTTCTGAACTGCTATAGACTGAATTGACTTATTTACACTTTCCTGAATTGGTTTTAAAAGAGATTCTCTTTTCTGACTAATTATACCATCGGGACCGAAATATTTTTTTTGCAATGCTTTATATTCTTTTTCAGATGAAATAATAGCATCTTCTTTTTGTTCTCTGACTATAGATGATAAAGCAGAAGCTTGTTTCTGATAATCAGAATACATATTTGCTATTACAGAATGTTTATTTTCCAGTTCCTTTTGATATTCTGAAGAAATTTGTTCCAATTGTTTCTGAGCGTTTGTATAAGATGGAATTTTATTTAAAATATATTCCATATCAACATAAGCATAATTTTGTGCCATTAAACTTCCTGTTGCAGCAAGGAAAAAAATGATAAAAAATAATTTTTTCATGACTTAAATTTTTTTAAAATTGCTGTCCCATTACAAAATGGAACTGACCTCCTCCTACCGAAGAGTCTCCGTTTATATCATCAAATCCATATCCCCAGTCAATACCCATAAGACCAAACATCGGAAGATATATTCTGACTCCTATTCCAGCTGAACGTTTAATATCAAATGGATCAAAGTCGTCAAAGTTCATCCAGGCATTTCCGCCTTCAAGAAAACCTAACACATAAATAGTTGATGAAGGTTTTAATATAACAGGATAACGAAGTTCCATAGTATATTTATCATATATATTGGAACCGGTTGTAGGACTCAATGAATAATCTTCATAACCTCTTAAAGCAACAATGTCCGATCCGTAAAGATTATATCCTGACATACCTGAACCACCAACTCTGAAACGTTCGAATGGTGAACGACGACCTTTATCAAAATATCCCAAAAATCCATATTCAAAATTTGTACGTAATACTAAATTATTATTCTGTGTTAAAGGAGTATACCAGTCTCCTGAAAATTTCCACTTATGAAACTCTATCCATTTGTATCTTTCCTGACTGGAAACATTACTTGAACTATAATTTTTATCATTAAACAAAGAATACGGGAATGTAAATTTCACACTCAGCGAAAAAGAAGAACCATGACGGGTATAAAGAGGGCTATCAATTGATTTTCTTGACAAAGCTGTCTTGAAACTCAAATTATTAAATTCTCCATCTCCATCTGAATTATTGTCACTTAAAAAATAATAATAACTGGACATATTCTGCAGTGAATAATGTTCAAAGGAAAGTTCATGATAAAGAGTAAAATAGTCATCCGGCCATGATAACCTATACCCGTATCCGACTGCAATAGCTGAAGTTTTCTGAATCTGATCAGTTTTACTATTGGATGTATAACTACCACTGGTTCCGTAACCACCATA
>JAENXA010000123.1 GCA_016649735.1 Prolixibacteraceae bacterium
AAAAAAGACGATTGTAGTATACAATAAAAAATTCAAACATATGGAATATCGTAAATTAGGCAATTCAGAATTAGAACTTTCAGCCATAACCTTTGGAGCTTTTGCTATAGGTGGCTGGTTATGGGGAGGAACAAAACATGCAGAATCCATTGATGCAATACATGCAGCTTACGATTCAGGAATCACATCGTTTGACACCGCACCGGTATACGGACAGGGAACAAGTGAAAAATTAATTGGAGAAGCTATAAAAGGAATTCCACGTGACAAAATTCAGATTCTAACAAAATACGGATTAAGGTGGGATACAAATGAAGGTAAATTTTATACCCATTCAGTTACCAATGAAGGTAAAAAGATTGATTTACATTTCTTTGCAGGTAAAGAAGGAGTAATAACAGAATGTGAGAATAGTCTGAGACGTTTAGGGACAGATTATATCGATCTTTATCAGATACACTGGCCCGATACTTCTACACCAATAGAAGAGACAATGGAAGCCATTCAACAATTAATAAAGGAAGGCAAAATAAGATATGCCGGTGTCTGCAATTTTCCTGTAAAACTAATGGAAGAAGCTTCTTCTTGTTTTCCACTTGTCTCAGATCAGGTACCATACAGTATGGTAGCCAGAGACATTGAAAAAGATCTTGTTCCTTACATGATAAAAGAGAACAAATCAGTAATAGCCTATAGTCCAATGCAAAGAGGATTACTAACAGGTAAAATCAAACCAGATCATAAATTCGGAGAAGGTGATCAGCGTAGCAGTATGCCTTTTTATACCAAAGAAAACATAAAACGCACAAACGAATTTCTGGAAAAAATAAAACCTTTGGCTGAAAAAAAGAATGCAACTCTGGGACAACTGGTACTTAGATGGACGATTGAACAACCTTCAATTACTATAGCCTTGGCAGGAGCCAGAAATAAAGAACAGGCAATCCAGAATTCTAAAGCTACAGATTTCAAATTAAGTAAAGAAGAATTGTCGTTTATAAACAAAGAGCTGAATAAATTAAAGCTGGAATTATAAAACAAATTATTATAAAAAACATCATAAAATTGATGAAAGAAAAAATAAGTTCCTTTGAAATTTATTTTCTTAAAGCAATTGGAAAAATTCCGTTTAAAATACTGTATATAATTTCTGACATACTTTATTTCATTGTATTTCATGTTATTAGATACCGTAAAAAAATAGTATTCAGTAATCTGAGAAATTCATTTCCTGAAAAATCTGAGAAAGAAATTAAACTAATTGCAAAAAAATATTATCACCATTTAACTGATTTATTTTTTGAGTCAGTTAAACTATACAGGATGACGGATAAAGAGATGGACAAGCATCTCACCACTACGGGGGTGGAAAAATTAACGCAATACTTTGAACAGGGGAAAAGTGTCATTCTGCTGGGAATGCATTATAATAACTGGGAATGGTGTTCCAGCCTTCAGAGAAAAGTAAAACATCAGATTTATGTGGTTTACAATCCTATAAAAAATAAAAAACTGGGACGTTTTTTACTTGATGCAAGAGAAAAATTCGGTAGTAAAACAGTTGATATGGCACATACTGCAAGAATGGCTTTATCTGCTCATAAAAACGAACATCCCATTGCCCTTGTTTTAACTGCTGACCAATCTGCTCCCGCAAATTCCCATTTCTGGACAACTTTTTTGCATCAGGAAACAGGTTTCTTTGCCGGGCCAGAACACATTGCTGTAAAAACCAATCAGCCTGTTTTCCTTTTTCACTGTAAAAAAATAAAACGGGGGAAATACGAAGTCAATCTCAGCGAAATAGTAATGGAACCGGCGAAAGTCAATAATCCTGAAGATATACTTCTTATTTATGCCGAAAAACTGGAAAAGATTATTCAGGAAAATCCGGAATACTGGTTGTGGTCTCATCGCCGCTGGAAACACAAACGTCCAGAAGGAACAAAACTAGTCCCAAGAAAGCTTCCAACAGACTAATAATTATAAAAATAATTCATTCACTTTAAACATAAAAACAAAAGAGATGCAATAAATTGCATCTCTTTTGTTTTTAAATATATAATGTTAGATTAAAAACGTGACCTAAAAGTTTTACTTCTTTAAGAATTCAGAAACACTGGCAGCTGCCACACGTCCTTCCTGAATAGCTCTTACAACAAGACTTGCGCCTTTTTCAACATCACCTGCAGCAAACACTTTATTAACAGAAGTCTGTTTCTGCTCATTAACCTTTACATTTCCGCGTGCATCATAATCAACGCCAAGTTCATCAAGCAAACCATTATGAACAGGCTGGGTAAATCCCATACAAATTAAAATAAGTTCTGCAGGAATGATTTCAGAAGATCCGGGAACTTCACACATCATCCATCTTCCTTTTTCACCCTTAGTCCACTCCACCTTAACTACTTCAGCCTGTTTTACAGCTCCATTTTCACCTATAAGACGCTTAGTTGAAAGAGACCACCTACGGGTGCACCCTTCAAGATGAGCACTAGATGTTCTTAAAACATTAGGCCAGTAAGGCCATGGATTATTAGCCTGACGTTCTTCAGGCGGTTTTGGCATAATCTCAATCTGTGTAACACTTAAAGCCTTCTGACGAATTGAAGTACCAACACAATCAGAGCCGGTATCACCTCCTCCAATTATGAGAACATGTTTTCCTTCAGCACAGATTCTGTCTTTTGCAGAAACCTTCTTACCTGAATTAATACGATTCTGTTGTTGTAAAAGTTCCAAAGCATAATGAACACCTTTAAGCTCACGGCCTTCTACCTTTAAATCACGGGGAGAACCAGCTCCCATAGACAAAACAACCGCATCATACTGAGATAAAAGTTCATCTTTGGTTAAATCTTTACCAACGCATACATTGGTTTTAAAATCAATACCTTCAGCCTTAAAAATTTCAAGACGACGATCTATTAGAGTCTTGCTAAGTTTATAATCAGGAATACCCAGTCGAAGTAATCCTCCTATAGATTCATTTTTTTCATAAACAGTTACTTTATGACCATCCCTGTTTAATAGATCAGCCACTGATAATCCGGAAGGTCCGGATCCTATAACAGCTACTTTCTTCCCTGTCCTGAAACTTGGAGGAGTAGGTTTAATATATCCTTTTTCAAAAGCATTCTCAACTACAGAACATTCATTCTCACGAATTGTAACAGCATCAGAATGAATAGCCAACACGCATGACTTCTCACATAATGCAGGACAAACACGTCCTGTAAATTCAGGAAAACTATTTGTAGAATGGAGTATTTCATATGCTTCCCTGTCCTCCTTACGATATAAAGCATCCTGCCATTCGGGAATTGTACTCCCAACCGGACAACCCCAGTGACAAAATGGTGTACCACATGCCATACAACGTGATGCCTGAAGACGTCTGTCTTCATCATTCAGTGTCTGTTCTACTTCCCCGTAATCAAAAATTCTTTCATTCTTAGGTCGGTATCCACTATCCTTGCGGGGTACTATCATAAAACTCTTTGGATCTCCCATAATCGTATTAATCTATAATTTTTTAATTTCTTTCAAACTTATATTTTCAGGTATAAAACAAACGATTCTAAATCCATATTTAGATCAAATACCTAAAACCTATTATCCTCTACTCATGATTTGTCGGATCATCTTCAGTAAGGCGTAACTTTTTCTCAATCTCTTTAAGCTTTTTTTCTTCCAAAACCTTTTTGTATTCAAAAGGAATGACTTTCACAAAATGCTTAATAAATCCTTCCCAGTTGGATAATATATTGGCTGCAAGAGAACTCTGAGTATATAGCAAATGTTTGTTTATCAATTCCTGTAACTCAACAATATCTGCTTTATCCTCAACTTTATCTAATTCTACAAGACCTTTGTTACAATAAAAATCAAAATTACCTTCTGTATCAAGAACATAAGCTATACCTCCGCTCATTCCTGCAGCAAAATTTCTTCCTGTTTTCCCAAGAACCACAACACGACCACCTGTCATATATTCACAACAATGATCACCTGTTCCCTCTACAACAGCTTTTGCTCCGGAATTTCTTACACAAAAACGTTCCCCTGCAACACCACGGATATAAGCCTCTCCTGCAGTAGCTCCGTAAAATGAGGTATTCCCAATTATAATATTTTCTTCAGGATCGAATGTCGATCCTGTAGGCGGAACTACTATAATCTTACCGCCGGAAAGACCTTTACCTATATAATCATTTGCATCTCCTTCCAGTTTTATTGTAATACCCTTTACAAGAAAAGCTCCGAATGACTGTCCTGCCGTTCCCGTAAACTCACAATTTATTGTATCCTCCGGAAGTGCTTCTTCTCCGTATCGACGAGAAATTTCACCTGAAAGCATTGCACCTACAGTACGGTCTGTATTCTTAATAGGATATTTCATCCATACCTTTTCTTTTCCTTTAATTGCTTTACCTGCATCATGAATCAGCTTATGATCCATATGATTTTTTATAGGTGTAATTTCCAGTTTTGTATTATGAAGATCAAACTGTTTTGTTTCTTCAGGCATATAAAGAAGTCCTGAAAAATCAATATTCTTCATTTTCCAGTTGGTTACCTCAGGATTTACTTCCAGCAAATCGGCTCTTCCTACAAGGTCATCAAATTTTTTGATTCCCATTTCAGCCATAATTTCCCTTACTTCTTCTCCTATAAAGTGGAAGAAATTAACTACATATTCTACTTTACCTGAAAAACACTTACGAAGTTCTGTATCCTGAGTAGCAATTCCAACAGGACATTTATTTGTATGACACTTACGCATCATAACACATCCCAGTGTAATAAGCACAGAAGTAGCAAAACCAAATTCTTCTGCCCCAAGACAACCTAATGCTACTACATCCCATCCATTTTTAAGCTGACCATCTGCCTGAAGTCTTACACGACCTCTAAGGTTATTCATAACAAGAGTCTGCTGTACTTCAGCAATTCCCATTTCCACAGGAAGACCTGCATGTTTCATAGAACTGGCAGGGCTTGCTCCTGTTCCTCCTTCTCCTCCTGAAATAGTAATCAAATCGGCATGAGC
>JAENXA010000198.1 GCA_016649735.1 Prolixibacteraceae bacterium
AAGCCTAAAATAGACAAAAGAACATCTTAGAATAAAATCAAATTTGGGAATATTATACAGCCCAAAGTGGAAATGCTATGTCGTAAATTTAAACCATTAGAAAAAAACCACTGAAATATGTTTAAGCTGAATCGCTGAGGAAATCTCGCATTTTCATCCCAAAGAATTAAATCGCAAATCTTCATTTTCCTATTTATAAAATCCATATGATAATTTTTTTAGGTTTCAATTACAAACTAGCACTCTGTCTTTCAAAATTACCGGTAACTGGCAGAAAAGATACGATCAAACGGAAAGAACTCGTGAAGAAAATGACTACAAAAACTAAATCCAGTCAAGAAAATCCTTTTTAGTAACCCCTAATTGTCGTAAGGCATTTTTAATGATAAATTCCGGAACAGGATCAACGTGTGTCTGAACTGTTATTGGTCTTAACAAATCCTTTCTACTCCAATGTTGATGACCTCCTGCGGTTCTAGTACAAACACAACCTTGTGCAGTTAAAAAATCCTGATATAATTTTAAAGGTATATTCCTTAAATGTTGTGCCGACATAACTAAAAGGCAAATTCAACATTTTCTCTTGAAACCTTGTAATTTTTTTTATTTACAATTTCATTATACATAGAGTTTGAAGTAACCAAATCAGAATCCTTTGGTGGATTAAATTTTGGTTTCTTTTTTGAGCCTTTTATAGTCCAGCCAAGGTCTTTAAGAACTTGATATAAGGTTTTTTTATTATAAGTATAGTTGAAAAATTCGTGTAATGCCTCTGCAAAAGAACTCATAGCTTCAACATCTGAATAGCCATAACCACTTAAATCTAAAGCAGGAGAGTAAATAATAGTAACATTTTCCTCTTTAAATTCAACCAAGGAAAGCCCTACGTTGTATTTACCATTCTTAAAGTCTAAACCTGCGGAAAGATGTAAATTAGACATACAAATAAATTATTTATGGTTCAAATATATAAATAAAAATATACCTGTTTCAACAATATATGCAAAAAATATATAAATCAATACAAATTTTATTTGTACTGTAATAAAAAGGATAGAAGGTCTTCTATTTATTCTTACCGCAACAATTTTTGTATTTTTTCCCACTTCCGCATGGACAAGAATCATTTCGTCCAGGAGCCTTAGAAGATATTATTGGCTTGCGAACTACTTTATTTTTTACAAAATCAATATTTTCACAGGAAGGCAAACGGAAAGTCATATGTGTTTTCCCATCAAGATTAGAAACAGCAAAATCGCCATTGCCAATAATGTCCATGCCAATTAAAACATCAAAAGCACCTAAACTCTCACATTCTGTTACACTAACTGATCGAAAAGAAACATTATTTGGTAATAATAAGCAAACCATATAAACATTTACAGTCTTACTTCCAGTTACGCCATTACAGATAGTTTTAGAACATGCTTTTAATTCTAATTCGTCGGCAATTTTTTTCGTAATAACCGAATTGGTTGCACCTGTATCCCAAATAGCACGAAATCTATATTTATTATTTCTTTGGACATTTGTTGAAACCGAAGGAATAAAAACATCAACAGGAGAATGAAGTACATTAGTCCGTCCGTTGTAATTAATAGTAAAACTACTTGGTCGGTAAGGTATCATCAAGCGAAAATAACTCGTGAATAAAATGACTGGGTATAAGATTCTTTACCCGGTGTACATTTTTGAATTAAGAAAGTACCAACTTTATACTTTTTTGCAGATTCGAAATAGGCTTTTTCTTCTGTTTCATAATCAGCAACTACTTTTTCACCAATAATAACAAGAACTCTTTTATTATACTTTTTAACAAGTTCTTCCTGATGCTCAATGTAATATGTAAATTCTTTTTCCAGCATTGGTTTTGATTTTAATAGTTCTGCATTCTCTTTTCGCTTCCAATATATCAAAAAGAAATTGATGTATTATATGTTATTAAACACATTTAGCATTATTTAACATTATATCATTTCTACACCCGACTTAGTGAAATTCATTGAAAAGCCTGTAGCATTACATAATTCACGAGCATACCAGGGACTTATTCGACTTGGAAGTTTTAATTGCTGTACAAAAGGATTGCATACTGAATCCTTTCTCATCTGCTCACGTACAGCGCGCATTATGTTTAACATCTGATCTTGTATTAGTAATATTTCGGCCATGTCGTAATCTTCCTGTTTCATTTTCTGGGCTATAATTATACCAAGCTCAAATTCGTCATTCTGCCGATGCAAATTATCTAAAGAACTTGAAAGCTGTCCGTAATCAAGAAGCATA
Source organism: Prolixibacteraceae bacterium (assembly GCA_016649735.1). Lineage (GTDB taxonomy): Bacteria > Bacteroidota > Bacteroidia > Bacteroidales > Prolixibacteraceae > JAENXA01. Next base: position 2,287 of record JAENXA010000198.1, read on the forward strand.
AATATCCCTTTTGTATCCTCAATTCCGGCTTTTAGTTTTTCTTCATTAGCAGAAAACAAGAAATTAAGAATTTCGGGTGTAATAGAATTCTTTGATAATTCTGAAACTGCTGTTTTAAGAGATTCATATCCTTGTATTGTAGTTGAACCCATACGAAACATACTACTTTTAACACCTTCAAGTTTGGGAAATTTAGCAAAGTATAAAAAGGCTTCTTCTAATAAGTTGGGATGTAATGAAATACTCATAATATCTGATTTATTTTTTTTAATGAAAGGCCGGTCTGTTCTGATATTTTATCTATAGGTATGCCCTGGGCATGAAGAGTTGTTACATTTTGAATCAGCTCTGAATACATAATTTCAAAAAAATGTACCAGGTTACTTTCTTCAACATTTGAGTAACCGGACTTAATAAGAGAAAGTGCCACGGATCCTAATCCGAGATCTATTTTGGGTTTCTTTTTTGTCGGATCGGGTTCACTAAATAAAATTGAATATTTGGTTTTTGTTGACAGGAAAGACTGTATATCATTAAATATTTTTTCCAGTTCCGGATCTTCTAATTTTAAAAGTTCTTCCAGACTTTTATTACTTTCTATAAAGGTGTTAACATATTTATTGACAGTATCTTTATTTAAAACAATTAGTCTTGCAATTTCTCTGTTATAGTACCTGCTATCATATAGTTGAAGCACTTGTTTGATTTTACTCATACTTACAATTTTTCCTGCCATAAGATCTTTGTTTAAAGTGTTTACAAAACAAAGATAAGATACAAAGCTAAAAAAGTGACCCACGATGATCCGGAATGTTGGGAAGCTTACCCTCTGACCCACGATGCTCCGGAAAAAGTAAATACCTATTATATTTTTTTACTTTTAAGTAGTTTTTACTCTCGTTTTCTATCATTTTCATACATTTAGTACTTAATAAAGTGCCAAATACCATAAAAAAATTAATT
>JAENXA010000173.1 GCA_016649735.1 Prolixibacteraceae bacterium
AACAATTTTTAAGTATCTTAAAATATCTATATAACAATTTAAGATCTTTGCACCCCCAATAATGATAAGTAATACAGATATTGAAAAATTATGTAAAGATTTCGGTTAATTCGGTAATTATATCATTATCTTTATAAGACAGACATTTGTATTATTATCTTTATTTTTTATAAAAGGGAAATTTTACGAAAGAAGAAAATATGGAAAATAGAAAAAAAACAAAAATTGTATGCACTGTATCGGATAAAAGATGTAGCGTAGAGTTTATCAGGGAACTTTATGACAGAGGTATGAATGTTGTAAGAATTAACAGTGCTCATACTACATTGGAATCATCCTTTAACATAGTCAAAAATGTTAGAAAGGTTTCTGATAAAATTGCTATAATGATCGATACCAAAGGTCCTGAAATCAGATTAACAGCACAAAATACAGAAAACGGATTCCCTGTTAAAACAGGAGATGAAATTAAGATTTGTGATGATCCTATGGCTATAAGCAGCAGAGAAACTTTATATACTACGTATGAAAAATTTGTAAGCAGTATGCCGGTTGGAATCAATATTCTGATTGATGATGGTGATGTTTGTTTAAATGTAAAATCAAAAGACGAAAAGACATTATACTGTGTTGTTAAAAATGATGGTATTATAAAAGGCCGCAAAAGTGTTAATGTTCCCGGAATATCAATAGACTTACCATCTGTATCAGAAAAAGATAAAAAATTTATTATCTGGGCTATAAAAAATGATCTTGCTTTTGTAGCACATTCTTTTGTAAGATCAGCAAAAGATATTGAAGAGGTTCAGAATATAATAGATTCTCATAACGGAAAATTAAGTGTCATATCTAAAATTGAGAATCAGGAAGGTGTCGACAATATTGATGAAATACTTGAACACAGCTATGGTATTATGGTGGCTCGTGGTGATTTAGGAATAGAAATTCCTGCTGAAAAAATTCCGTTAATACAAAAAATCATAGTTAATAAATGTCGTCTTCGTAAGAAACCTGTTATAGTAGCAACGCAAATGTTACATACTATGATATCTAATCCAAGGCCTACAAGGGCTGAAATTTCTGATGTTGCGAATGCTATCTTTGAATATACTGATGCAGTTATGCTTAGCGGGGAAACAGCCAATGGTAAATATCCATACGAAGCAGTATCTATGATGTCAACCATAGCTCTTGAAATAGAAAAAAATCATGAACCATCTCTGGATATAGAATTAAAGGAAGTTACAGAACCAATATCCGTAATACTGGCTAAAACTTTAGTTGAGGCAAGTATGAAATTACCTATGAAGGCTCTTCTTGTTGATACAAAATCCGGCAGGACAGGTAGATATGTGTCAGCATTCAGACCTGGTATCCCTGTATATGTAAGATGTCATTCAACTCATGTTATGAGAGAAATGGCATTGTCTTATGGAATTTTTGCTGCTTCAGTTGTTTTGCACGATGAAGATACTTTTTATGAGGGGGATATGGTATATCCTGCAGTTCATGAGAAATATATTCCTCATAATACTGAGAAAAAATTATTCCATGATACATGTATAAGTTTAATATCACGTAATAAAATTGTAGAAGAAGATCAGATAGGAGTAATTGCCGGCCGTTTTGGATATAGAACAGGTGCCAGTTATATAGAAATAGCTACTGTAAAGAATTTTATAGGTTAAAATATTTAACTGGTAATGATTGAATACCGGAATTACAAAATTTTGGAACCATCAATAATGCAGGCTGATTTACTCTTCTCCTTATTTTTTAAAACATAATAAATATAGTATAAAAAGAATAACATAATAATAAAGGAAATACCATCAGAAGCAAAGCCTGACCACAAAAGCCCCTCAATACCCCATAATTTAGTAAAAATAAGTAAAACGGGAATAAAAATAATAACTCTTTTGATAAGGTTAAGGATAATAGAATAGACCGGTTTACCTATGGCAAGATAGAAATTAGTAACTAAAGGACCCAACCCTACAAAAACTATAAAGAAAGAATATCTTCTAACAAACTTAACAGCAAAATCAAAATAATTTTCATCACCACCACCAAAAATAGAAATCATCTGATGAGGGAAAATCTGGAAAGTTAAAAAAGCAATTATACCTAAACTTAAAATAGAAAGGAATGATTGCTTAAACAAACTGATAACCCTGTCATAATTCTTTGCACCATAATTAAAACCGGCAATAGGCTGAGAGCCCTGAGCAATACCAATAGCAAAAGACATAAAGAAATAATTACATTTAGATACCACTCCTGAAACAGCAAGAGGCACATCAGGGCCATAAATTGATCTGGCACCATAATACGACAATGAATTATTTAAAATAATAGTAACTGCGAAAAGAGCAGCATGAGAAATAAAAGGAGAAGAGCCAAAAAGTAAAATTTTTTTCAGATATTTCATTTTTATAACCAAATTATGCATAACTAAAGGCATAGACTGAAATCTGAAAATAAAATAGTATATCTCATAAATAGTGGCACAAACATAACTAATAACAGTAGCCCATGCAGCCCCTGCTATGCCGAAATTAAAAACAAAAATGAAAATATAATCCAAAACTATATTAATTAATGCACATCCAATTGATAATAGCATTGCTGTTTTAGGAGAAGAATCTGATTTAATTAAAATGGTGCCGCCAATTGTAAATAAGGAAAAAGGTAATCCAAAACCAATAATTCTGGCATAAACAGAGGCATAATTATAAATATTCTCAGTAACCCCAAAAAAATAAAGCATAGGCTTACAAAAAAGTATAACAAGTAATCCCAAAACAACACCAACAACAAATAAACTGGAGAGTCCGTTTCCCATAATATTAGCTGCATCATCCTCCTTTTTCTTTCCCTGCAGAATATTAAAATTTACACTGGCACCAATTCCCAAAAGTAAGGATAGACCAATACTAATAGAAAAAACAGGGAAAACAATATTTGCAGCAGCATTACCCAAAAGACCAATTTTCTGACCAATAAAGATCTGATCAACTACGCTGGCCATAGCACCCACTATACCGCCCATGATGCCCGGAATAGCAAAATTCAGCAATAGCTTTCCTGTTGATACAGTGCCTAAATATTCTTTGGGAGAAAAATTCTTTTTCTTCATTTGACTGCTAAAGTAATGTTTTCTCAATAAAATTTTCCCTGACTCAGAGAGCCTGACTTATTGTTTATAATAAAACAATGTAACGTTGCTTTTTTGTAGATAAAAGGATGCATTAGTTTTTGAAGTTTATTTATTGTTTGTTGTCACAAAGGAATTTTACGGTACAGATGCGAATGGTATTGGGTTACAGTATTTAAGGAATTCAGAAATAAGAAACATTTATTTTAAGATGTAATATTCCAAGGACTATTAAAACATACAGGCATATATGTACAAAACAGTTACTATATGCTCATGCTTTGGAGTATGAAGTTAAAAGGGGTGTCATATTAAAAAGGGGAAAAAGAATTTTTTATATATAAATTATTTTAAATGATAATTTATAGAACCTGAAGGATTCATAATATTATCATTTATATTTGATATATGAAAGTATTTATTCCCTTAAATCCGCAAGTAAAAAATTTGTTTTAAAAATTAGTTATTTTTAAATTTACTTTTTTTTCTTTTAGGTGGACCAGTTTTAAATTCCGCTAGTGGACCATTTCCTTTTTATTATATACATAGATTGTAAGAAGTTACTTTCAAATCTCGACAACTATTGGGTACGACTCCTTTTAAACCATCCATTTGCCAAATATTCCACGAGATAATGTTGGCAATTTCCAGCAT
>JAENXA010000195.1 GCA_016649735.1 Prolixibacteraceae bacterium
CAGTTAATAAATGCACTTATTGAAGACAGAAAAATGGTCCTTCGTAATGATTCAATAAAAGCTGTACTTTTTATTACATTTGCTGCCGGTGTCATATGGCTTTATCTGAAGAAAAAAATAAAACCGGAATATGCCATAACTTTATGGGTAGTCTTGATATTGTTTGATATGTGGCCTGTTGACCGCAAGTATCTTAATGCAGAGAATTTCTCGGCAGAATCTTCTATTAAAGCTCAGGTTCAACCATCTGCAGCAGATATTGCAATACTAAAAGATAAAAATCCCGATTACAGAGTGTTAAACCTTACCGTAAATCCTTTCAGCGATGCTTCCACTTCTTATTTTCACAAATCCATAGGAGGCTATAACGGAGCAAAAATGAAACGTTATCAGGAATTAATAGACTACCATATTTCTCCTGAAATAAATAAAATAATAAAAGGATTTAAGACTCCTGAATCACTGGATTCAACTCTTTCCAATCTTCCTGTACTAAACATGCTAAATGCTAAATATATTATATATTCTAAAAAAAGCAATCCTCTTGAAAACAATTATGCAGCAGGTAATGCCTGGTTTGTAAAAAGTATAAAAACTGTACCTGATGCACAGAAAGAAATAAACGCTTTAGGTAGTTTTGATCCAAAAGGACAAGTTATTGTAGATAAAAGATATGCAAAAGAAACTAATAATCTTTCTATTGACGGGAATGATGCATCCACTATAGTGCTAAAAAAATATCAGCCAAATAGAATGGAATATGATGCTTCAGTAAAAGGGGAAAATGGATTAGCTGTCTTTTCTGAAATATGGTATCCAAAAGGCTGGAATGTTTATATTGATGGTAAAAAAGCTAATTACTTCAGAGCAGATTATGTATTAAGAGCCATGGTAATCCCTTCAGGAAATCACAAAATCGTATTCAAATTCGAACCATCTTCTTATTTCAAAGGAAATAATATTTCAAGGGCAAGCTCCATTATACTCTTGTTTATGACTATATTAATAATATACAGCGAATGGAAGAGAAGGAAAAAGAATCCACAACCTGCAAATAAATAACATAATAGATAATTCTATTTTTCTAAAACACTGCTTCTATAATTTTTTTTGTGTTATCTGATCTGCCCTTAGTGTAAATATGCAGACTCGGCACATGATGAGCAACAAGTTCTTTAGCCTGCTGAATAGCCCATTCAGTTCCAACAACTTTGGCATCATCATTACTTTTGCATTTTTCAAGCTCATTCACAAGATCCTGCGGAAGATCAATTCTGAATATTTTAGGTAGCACAGTAAGCTGACTTAATGTACTAATCTGTTTAATTCCGGGAATAACAGGCACTGTAATTCCTGCTGCCCTGCAACGGTCAACAAAATCAAAATAAGATTTATTGTTAAAAAACATCTGTGTAACAATATAATCAGCTCCTGCATCTATCTTACACTTAAGATTTTTCATGTCTTCCTCTAAGTTAGGAGCTTCAAAATGTTTCTCCGGGTAACCAGCCACTCCTATACAAAAATCAAGAGGAACAGGACTCTTTAAAGATGGATCCTGATATTTCCCCGACCTTAAATCCACAATCTGTTTTACCAGCTCACTGGCATGAGTATTCCCGTTAGGGGAAGATTTAAAAATAGTTTCATTTTTTCCGCCATCGCCACGCAGAGCCAGAACATTATTTATGCCCAGAAAATTAAGATCAACCAAAATTTGCTCGGTTTCTTCACGGGAAGATCCTCCGCATAAGATATGAGGTACAACCGGAATTCCGTATTTATATTGTATGGAAGCTGCCAGAGCAACAGTACCGGGACGCTTCCTTATTATCTGTTTACGAATAGAACCATCTTCCATTTCTTTAAAAACAACCTCTTGAGAGTGTGTGGTAACATTTATATATTCAGGCTTAAAATCTACAAGATTTTCAATAGTTTTATAAACACTATCCGCATTTTTCCCTCTTAAAGGAGGTAATACTTCAAATGAAAAAGCTGTCTTTTTACGATTCTTTATAATATCTATAACTTTCATAAACTCAAATTTTGTTGATTATCAGGTATAAGAAATATAATAATTATTATTTTCTGTAATTCAGATTAACCGGAATAAACTTCTCAACTTCTTCCACTGAAATTCCTTTTCTATCTGCATAATCAGCAACCTGATCCCTTCCTATTTTATCAACTCCGAAATAAAAGGAATCGGGACTGGCAAAATATTCTCCGCAAACAGAAGCTGTTGGATACATGGCAAAATGCCCGGTAAGATGAACACCTATTTTCTCAGCCTCCAGAAGCTTAAATAAGTTTTTCTTTTCGTGATGATCAGGACAGGAAGGATATCCTGATGCCGGACGAATCCCTTTATATTCAATATTAAACATTTTTTCAATACTAATATTTTCATCAGGAACATATCCCCATATTTCAGTACGTATTTTTTTATGAAGATACTCGGCAAAAGCTTCTCCAAGACGGTCCGCTATTGCCTTTAAAAGAATTGTCTTATAATCATCACCATCTTTACTGTATTTCGAAAGCCACTTTTCTATCCCTATGCCGGCTGTTACCACAAATGCCCCTACATAATCCTTTCGTCCGGAATCAACAGGTGCCACAAAATCTGAAAGACAATAATTAGGAGTACCTGCAGATTTTTTCTGCTGTTGTCTTAAATGACATAAACGCCCTATTTCTTTTTTTCTTAATTCTTCTGAAAATAAAACTACATCATCTCCCTGAGAATTCGAAGGCCATATTCCATAAACAGCATTAGCCTGCATCATCTTATTTTTTACAATATCATCCAGCATTTTGCCAGCATCCTGAAACAATTTCTTCGCCTGACCACCATTCTTCTTATCTTTTAGAATATCGGGATACACTCCTTTTATTCCCCACATATAAAAGAAAAAACGCCAGTCAATCCAGTCTATAAGTTTTTCAACAGAAAAATCAATTATTTTATGAACACCCAACTGATGGGGCACGGTAATGGGAACTTTACTCCAGTCAGAAGAAAACCGGTTTGCACGGGCTTCCTTTAAAGAAATATATTCTTTTTCTTCTTTCTGATTATAACGTTCCCGAATTTTTTCATATTCCTCTTCCACAGATTTAATATATTCCTGTTTATCAGAGGATAATAAATTAGATACCACAGAGACACTCTGACTGGCATCTTTAACATAAATAACAGGATGATGATATTCAGGAGCGATTTTTACTGCTGTATGTATTTTCGAAGTTGTAGCTCCACCTATAAGCAAAGGAATAGTAAAACCCTGACGC
>JAENXA010000030.1 GCA_016649735.1 Prolixibacteraceae bacterium
AAGTCTGGAAATTTTAAATATTATCTTATGGAAATGAATTTTTTGAAAGTAGATTCCTGTGTTGATTTGGAGAAAATAAATCTTTCCCATGCTTTTTTGCTGTTTGAAGCAGTTGAAGAGAACAGAAATTTTTTATCAAAATGGCTTTTATTACCTACTGAGCTGAAAACACAGGAAGATTCCGTAGAATTTATTCGTGCTGTATTAAAGGACTCAAAAGAAAAGGGAGATTATGTATTTGTTATATGGTACCGGAAACAATTTTCGGGTCTTATAAGTCTCAAAGAAAATGATTTTTTGAACAAAAGAGCAGAAATTGGTTATTGGCTTACGGAAAAAATGACAGGGAAAGGAATTGTTACCAAAAGTGTTAAGGTATTGTCTAAATATCTGTTTATGTTAATGGATGTAAATCGTATAGAGATAAGGTGTGCAGTAGGAAACAGTGAAAGTTCTGATATTCCTAAACGATTAGGCTTTACATTTGAGGGAGTTGAAAGGGAAGGAGAGAAACATATTAATAGTTATATGGATATGGAGGTCTATAGTTTTCTAAAGAAGGATAAAAATCACTTGTTAAAATAAACAGGGTAAAAGATTCCTTTGAATTGGTGGCTAATATGGAAAAAGTTGGGTGTATAACTTTAGTATGAGTTTTTTATATTATCGCACCTGTATTATATGTCCCTGAAAGGATATATTTTCTCCTTTTCTAATTTTTGCTCTTTTGCGTAATTCTGGTTCTTTTTCTTCGTTTCTGAAAACGAGGCCTTCTTCTACCACCATTTTTGCCTGTCCTCCTGATTCTACCAATCTGAGGAGTTTGAGTAATTTTATTAATTCAATATATTCTGTTTTTAATTCAAATTTTATTGGTTCCATAATTTTATTATAATGTTAAAGAGTTGGAAAAAAGGCATCTTTGATATGGTCGATATGATATTTTCCGTCAATAATTATAATGGAAATGATATCAAAACGTGTTTCTGTTCTTAGTTTATTTTTATAAATATAAACTTCAGCTGCATTTATCAGATTTTGTTCTTTTTTCTTTCCTACGGCTTCATATGGTTCTCCAAATACAGGAGTTGTTCTTGTTTTAACCTCTACAATGATAAGTAAATTTTCTTTGTTTCTGGCGATGATATCTACTTCATAATGGTGACATCTCCAGTTTCTTTCAATAATTTTGTAACCCTTCGACTTAAGATATTCAACAGCAATATCTTCTCCATGTTTTCCTATTCCTTTTTTTGAAAACGGATCCGGTTCTTTTTTTTGAGGTTTAATTATTGTCATGTCTAAATATTATATTTCTCTGAAAATAACATTTTCGGAGGTAATGGAAAGGGAATGTTCTGCGCCTAATTTGAGTGGCAGATTTAGTTTTACATGACCTGCAGGGTAATTAAAACAAACCGGATAATCATATCCTTTAACAGCATTAATAATAATTTCTCTGACATTTTGTCCAAAAGGAGAATTATTATCCTTTAGTTCTGTCATTTGTCCAACAATTAGTCCTGCTATATTTTTAAGCTTTCCTGATAATCTAAGGCTGTACATCATACGATCTATGTGATATAAATATTCCGATAAATCTTCAATGAATAAAATTCTTCCTTCTGTCTTCATTTCGAATGGTGTGCCTATAAGGCTGTATAGTAGAGAAAGATTTCCTCCGGTAAGTGGTCCTTTTGCATATCCTGTTCTGTTTTCCGGAACAGATGGTAGTATTACAGGTTTTTTTTCTCCTTTAAGGGTTTTTAGTAATTCTTTATAACTTACAGATGGTTTATTCTCTTCATAATAATAAGCACACATTGCACCATGAATGCTGCAAACACCTTCTTTTTGAAGTAATGCATGCAGAACAGTAATATCACTAAATCCAATAAGCCATTTAGGGTGATTAAGAAATTTATTAAAATTGATTTGTCCGGCAATATGAATAGCACCGTATCCGCCTCTGGTGCAAAAAATTGCTTTGCATTCAGAATCATCTAAAGCTTGCTGAAGATCCTCAAGTCTTTGATTGTCTGTACCTGCAAATTGAAAATGTTGTTCAAAGGTATTTTTTCCGACAGAAACTATAAATTTTTCTTTTTCAAGGAGATGACATGCTGATTTTACTTTCTCAGGTTCTATTTTACCTGAAGGGGAGACAAAACAAATTTTATCTCCCGGCTTTAAATAATCAGGAATAATCATTCGTGATTTAATTGAAAACATACATAAATATTAATTTGCCGTTAGTGTGCAATTAAAAAATTAATTTATAAGATTATAAATTAAAAAAGCTAACTGTAATTTTGATTTTATGTAATATATAATCAGATATTGTTTCTGATTATATATTCTCATAATTTTTTGAAGCTTAGAAGAACTTAATGTTTTTTATAAATCCATACTCCGGATTTTGGGTCTTCAGTTAAAATTTTCTTTTTGGCTGCCTTGGCATCATTTAATGTAGAAAACCTGTCAATTGATATATAATGAAGATCTTTGGAAAAAGTTATATCCTGAATATTTGTATATCCTTTAGCCTTCATTTTATCCATATACTTTACAGCATGACTTTGACTTTTGAATACTCCTCCTATGATAAAATAAGAACCATTTGAAGGTGAAACCGTTTCCGGGTTTTTAAATACCTTTTGACTGTTGCTGTTTTCGCTGATATTTGTAACAGTATCTTTTTTAACAACAATTTGTTTTTCTGTTTCTTCTGTATTGGTTAATGAATCCATAGGTTGTGCAGGAACACTTATATTTTCTTTTACCGGTACTTTGTTATCGTGTTTTTTATCCAATTCCTTGTTTATTATCATAGCAATAACAATAGTGACTGCAAGTACAAGTATAATTTTTAGTATCATCATCCCTTTGGAATCAGTTTCTTTTTTCTGAACTTGTTTTTTTGCAGGGGGGGTATTTTTTTCTTCAACAATTTTTTGTTCTCCGACAGACTTTTCTACAGAAGAAATCTCGTTTTTGAGATTTTTTTCTTTTTTTTGAATAGGGTCACTCATGGGAATACTTTTTTTAATGGGAATATTTTTTTTATTCAGAACAGGATCTTTAGTTGAAATATTTTCTTCTTTTTGAATTGGAATTACTTTTTGGACAGAAGTTTTTATATGGTTTGTCTCATTTTCAATAGTAGCTTCTATTTCGGGAGTATTTTTTTTAGCTGTATTATCTTTATTTTCCTTAACAGGTATCTTGTTTTTATTATATGATTTTTTACAAAACCAGTATTTATTTCTGATTTTCTTTATTTCTTTTTCTTTATGAGTAAAAGTTTCAAATCTAAAAGAAGGCATTCCGAAATTTGAAATATTAAAGTTTTTATTTACCTGTTCTTTAAAATAGAGAGTTCCCTTTATGTCATATTGAAGAATTCCTATATCCGGTATTTCGATTTTATCGCCTTCTCCAAGACGATAAATTATATTTTTTACTGCCCGGTTGACTTTATTGGAAGCTTCTGTACGACTTATCCCTTCTTTATTTATAATATAATTTGTAAGTCGGTTATCATTATAGTTTAAGTTTTTGTCGAAAAGAAACGATTTGCATGGAGGCATAAAATTTCCTTCATGAATTTCTGTTGACTTATAATGTGTTATAAAACCACCCAATCCTGGTAGAATAACATAATCGTTTTCAATTAAAAGGTATTTTATGTAGTCTAATAATTCCACTTATGTCTTATTTTTACGAATTAAATTTAAGGGAAAAACAAATGCTGAAATTTTTAGTTTTCAACATATGTGATTTTTTATAAAAACAATTCAGTTTAAACTTAATAATATAAAAATACAAATAATTACGTGTGTTTTTTATATTTTTGAGAAAAAAAGATTATGACTAAAAAAATATTTGTTACCGGAGGAATCGGTTTTATTGGATCTCATACTATAGTTGAACTTCAAAATGCCGGTTATGATGTTATAACAGTAGACGATCTTTCCAATTCTAATATAAAAATATTGGATCAAATAGAAAAAATTACAGGGAAGAAACCTGAATTTGAACAATTTGATCTGGCAGATTCGGCTAAAACTGATGATTTTTTCAAAAGGAATAATGACATTGCCGCAATTATTCATTTTGCAGCGTCAAAAGCTGTAGGGGAATCTGTGAAAATCCCATTACATTATTATTGGAATAATCTTGTATCAACAATGAATATTTTAAAATGCCAGTTGAAATATCATATTCCAAATCTTGTTTATTCATCATCCTGTACTGTTTATGGTCAGCCGGATCATCTTCCTGTAACTGAACAGACACCACGTAAAGATGCTGAATCTCCTTATGGTAATACGAAAAGAATAAGCGAAGATTTTCTTAATGACAGTATTAAGGCATATCCGGGCCTGAAGGCAATAGCTTTAAGATATTTTAATCCTATTGGAGCTCATCCTTCTTCTTTAATAGGGGAATTGCCTGTTGGTGTTCCGCAAAATCTTATTCCTTATGTAACTCAAACTGCTGCCGGATTAAGAGATGAATTAAAAGTTTACGGTGATGATTATAATACGCCTGATGGATCTCCTGTACGTGACTATATTTATGTGGTGGATTTGGCTAAAGCTCATGTAGTGGCTATTAATCGCCTTCTTGAAGGTAAGAATAAGTCTGATTATGAGATTTTTAATTTGGGAACAGGCAAGGGTTCTTCCGTTCTTGAAATCATCAATGCTTTTAAAAAAGCTACCGGAGTAAAATTAAAATATGAAATTGTAGGTCGTCGTGCCGGAGATATTGAGAAAATATGGGCTGATACCAGTAAAGCTAATAATGAATTGGGATGGAAAGCTGAAACCGGACTGGAAGAAACTTTACTCTCAGCATGGAACTGGCAGAAACATCTTGAGGAAAATAAATAATCTGTATTTTTTAAGTGAAATATATTCCTCTACTTTATTGAGCAACATTGTTTAATAAAGTAGAGGTTTTTATATTTACCCTGTTTGAAAGAAGATTTTTACGATTTATTTATTCTTCATTCTGATATCATTTTCAAATTGGCGTATTTGTTGTTCGTCCTTACGACGGCAAATGAGAAGTGTATCGTCAGATTCTACTATTATATATCCGTCCAGACCTTCAAGTGCGACTGTTTTATCTTCCGGCATGTGTACTATACAATTTTTAGAGTTGTACATGAAAATATTTTTACCATGTATAGCATTTGAATTTTTATCTTTTTCTTTGTTTTCATAGAGAGATCCCCATGTTCCTAGATCACTCCATCCAAAATCACCACATAAGACATATACATTATCAGCTTTTTCCATGATTCCGTAGTCAATGGAAATATTTTGGCACTCAGGATAAATTTTATTGATAAAATGAATTTCATTTTTTGTTCCGTATAGTTTTTCTCCGCTACGGAATAATTCAGCTATGTCGAAAAGATATTTGTCGAATGTTTTTAAAATGGTTTTTAAAGACCAGATAAATATTCCTGAGTTCCAGTAAAATTCACCACTTTTCAGAAATACTTCAGCCATTTCAATATTAGGTTTTTCAGTGAATGTTTTTACCTTATAGAGGTTTTTTATTTGTTGATCAGCGGTCTTATCATCAATCTGTATATAACCATATCCTGTTTCTGGTTTGTGAGGAGTAATTCCCAAGGTAAGTAAAACATCATTTTTGGATGTAAAATTTAAACCATTCTCAAGTTGTTTGATAAATTCCTCTTCCTGCATTATTAAATGGTCTGAAGGAGCTACAATAATATTGGCATCAATATTGATCATTTTTATCTTATTGCAGGCATAGGCTATGCATGGAGCAGTATTCCTTCTTAATGGTTCAAGAAGAACCTGACTTTCCAGTAATTCGGGAATTTGTTTTAATACCAGTTCTTTGTAATTTATATTGGTAACAATTATGAAATTTGTAATTGGACAGATTTTTTTCAATCTTTCGAAGGTCATTTGAATAAGAGTCTTTCCTGTTCCGAGAATATCCAGAAATTGTTTTGGCATTGAACTTTTACTCAAAGGCCAGAATCGGCTTCCAATACCTCCGGCCATAATAATACAGTAATTGTTTTTTGTATTCATCTTGGTTATTATTTATATATCAAAGATATTTTAATTTAGATAGAAATTTTTTTTAAGTTGTTTCATATTACATGAAATATACAAATTAGAATGATAAAAATGTCTTTGGATTAAAAAAATTTTTTCCGTCATTGATTTTTTGTATTATTGTATTTATAAAAATAATAGATCATGGATTTTTTTTTTCATGTAGGAAGGTATTTTTCGTTTCTTGGCAGGGTTTTTTCCAAAACTGAAAGAAAAAAAATTTTTTTTCGTAATGTCTTTCAGGAAATAGGCACTCTTGGTGTCAATTCTGTTGGGCTGGTAATTATTATGTCTATTTTTATGGGGGCTATAATTACTCTTCAGATGGTCTATAATCTTACGAGTCCTTTTCTGCCGGTTTTCCTTATTGGTCTTGGAAACAGGGAACTTCTGATTCTGGAGTTTTCTTCAACAATATTAAGTCTTCTGCTTGCCGGGAAAATTGGTTCAAATATTACTTCAGAAATCGGTAGTATGCGCGTAACAGAGCAAATAGATTCTCTGGAAATTATGGGGATTAATTCAGCAGAATATCTGATTTTTCCGAAAATTATTGCGATACTATTTATTTTTCCGTTTTTGTATATCCTCAGCGTATTTTTTGGATTGGTTGGCGGACTGGTGGTTGGCACATCTTTTGGAGCTATTTCCCCTACAGATTATATTAACGGGCTACAGCATTCTTTTATTCCTTACCACTTTTCTTTTTCTATTATAAAGATGCTGTTTTATGGATTTTTAATAGCCACTATACCTTCCTATTATGGATATTATGTAAAAGGAGGGGCTTTTGATATAGGTAAGGCAAGTATGTCTGCAGTGGTAAACACGGATATTCTGATTCTTGTTTTTGATTTAATATTGACGCAAATCCTTTTTAAATAATGATACGTGTAGAAAATTTATATAAGTCATTTGATAATAAAACTGTTTTAAAGAATATCAGCGTCGAATTTGAGAGGGGTAAAACCAATCTCGTAATTGGACGTAGTGGTTCAGGGAAGACGGTATTATTGAAATCGATTGTTGGTCTTTTTGAGGTTGACAGAGGTAATATTTATTACGATCAGAGAAATTTTGTTAAGATGAAACCTAAAGAGAGGAAGAATCTGAGAAAGGAGATGGGAATGGTTTTTCAGGGAGGGGCTTTGTTTGACTCTCTTACGGTGGAGCAGAATGTTGGTTTTCAGCTTAAACTTTTTACCAATAAAACAAAACAGGAAATAGCTGAAAGAGTATCTTTTTGTCTTGACAGAGTAAAGATTAACAAGGAATTTTTTAAATCGTTTTCTTCAGAAATATCCGGTGGAATGCAAAAAAGGGTGGCTATTGCCAGAGCTATTGTTTTAGAACCCCGCTATCTTTTTTGTGATGAACCTAATTCCGGTCTTGATCCGGAAACCTCTCTGGTTATAGATAATCTTATACATGAAATTACTTTAGATCTGAATATGACTACGATTATCAATACTCATGATATGAATTCTGTAATGAGTATAGGAGAGAAAGTCTTTTTTATTCGTGATGGTAAGTTACAATGGGAAGGGACAAAAGATGAAATTATGAAAGCTGATGATAAGCATCTTCAGAATTTCGTTTTTGCAAATAATATGTATAAAAAATATAGGTGAATGGTTCCGGATGTAATCTCTCCCTTGTCGTGATTCCTGATCTCTTTCGCTATACTGATACGGATTTTAGGTAAAAAAACAAATAAAATGGATAAAGCTTTACCTGTTTATAAAAATGTGATATTTGATTTAGGTGTTGTCATTATGAATATTGAACCCCAGTTAACACTTGATGCTTTTAAACGTTTAGGTATTTCCGGAAACTGGAACGAGAATGACCCGCTGATTTTTAAAATGGAAAAAGGAGAATTAACGGAACCTGAATTCATGAATGAAATTCGTAAGCGTTTTAATATTGAAGCTTCAGACAGACAAATAGATGAAGCCTGGTGTGCTATGGTAATTGGTTTCGATCAGGGAAAAATAAAATTTTTACAGGAACTAAAATCTTATTATTCAATATATTTATTTTCTAATACAAATAGTATTCATGTTCGTCTGTTTAAAAAACTTTTTGAAGATCAATTCCATTTTCCTATAGATAACCTTTTTGTTAAAACATTTTATTCCAATGAAATTGGACTAAGGAAGCCGGATCCTGCTTCCTTTCAAAAAGTTTTTAAAATAGCCGGTATAAAAGCTCCTGAAACATTATTTGTGGATGACAGAAAAGAAAATGTAGAAGGAGCCGCAAGTGTAAAGTTACAGACATCACTGTATAAGGAGGGGGACAGTTTAATATCTGCCTTTGAAATATAATATAAAGGCAGATACTTCTTTAAGCTCGTCATGAAAACGGTCATTTACCAACGTAAACTCCCTGGTTTTTCTGATTTCGCATGTCTCGTATTTGACTTTATATTTTAAGCTCCAAGTCCTTAATTTATGAACAAACATTAACGGATTTCTTCAGGATCTTCCCAGTCTCCATTTTCCTTAATCAGGTTTTCAAGCTCGATAACAGCATTCTCATAAGGGATATGACGTTTTTTTAAAATTTGTCCCTTATAAAGATTTATCTTATTTGGTCCTGCACCAACAAAACCATAATCAACATCTCCCATTTCTCCGGGTCCATTTACAATGCATCCCATTATACCTATTTTTAATCGTGACAGATGTCCAAAATGAGCTTTAATTTTTTTTACGGTTTCCTGTATATTATATAATGTACGACCACAACCAGGACATGAAATGAATTCTGTTTTCGAAAGTCGCATACGGCTGGCCTGGAGAATAGAGAAACTAAGATCTTTTAAATCTGTAAATGTGATATTATCACCTTCGTTTGTTATACAAAGTCCGTCTCCATATCCATCAATAAGAAGTCCTCCTATATCGGCAGATGCCTTAATCTGTAAGTTTTCCAGTTCTGTTTCTTTATATGTCCGCATAAGAATTACAGGAATTTTCCATATATGCATCTCAAGTGTCATAAAAAATGCTCTTAATTCAGTAAGAGGATTTTTATTGAAACTTTCCAGAATAAGTACCGTTTTCCGGGTTTGTTTTAGCTTGGTGATAATTTCCGGATTTTCTGCCATGAATCTATCGAACTCCATTTTATTGGTACGAATAAATTTCAATTGCCCCCAGTGACTTCCACCAAACAAATATTCGTCCAGATCCAGAATAGGGTAAGAATTTCCTTCTATATCGGTGATCTGATTTTTATACAGGAAGTATTCAGGTATTAGTTTCCCACGTAGTGGTAGAACCTCTGATAATGATCGGTTTCTTAAATCGGCTACGACAACAGGGACATGTTCTCCTCCCATTTTCAAAACAGGACGTGTAGAACGTTTTTCGTATTCAAAAGGATTTGTCTGGGCAAATAACGGAGCATTGATAGGTTCGTGCCCTTTATATGTTTTTATGTGATCAATTAATTTTTTTGCTACGGAAACTTCTTTTTCAGGAGCTTCTGTAAGAGAAACCCTGATGGTATCACCAATGCCGTCAGCCATAAGAGACCCGATTCCTACAGCAGACTTTATACGTCCATCTTCTCCTTCTCCTGCTTCAGTTACGCCAAGGTGAAGAGGGAATTCCATTCCTTCCAGTCTCATCTTTTTGCAGAATAACCGGACGGTATAGACCATCAAACGGGTATTGCTGGACTTGATGGATATAATAACATCGTTATATTCTACTTTTTGGCAGATTCTTAAAAATTCCATTACGGACTCTACAATTCCAGAAGGAGTGTCTCCATATCTGCTCATTATACGGTCAGAAAGGGACCCCTGATTGGCTCCAATTCTTAAGGCAGTATTAGTCTTTTTCAATAATTTAAGGAAAGGAACAAAATTATCCTCTATTCTTTTAAGTTCCTTTTTGTATTCATCGTCTGTATAAATATGGTGCTCAAAACGAGCTCTTTTATCATAAAAGTTTCCGGGATTAATTCTGATTTTATCAACATATTTTGCAGCAATTTCTGCCAGTTTTGGATTGAAATGAATATCAGCGATCAGCGGATTATTGTATCCGGCTGCCAGTAATTCTTCTTTAATATTTTTTAAATTTTCGGCAGCCTGAACGTCTTTTGCGGTAACCCTGACAAAATCACATCCTTTCTTAATAATACGAATGATTTGTTCTACTGTTGCCTTAGTATCTTTTGTGTCAGTATCTGTCATAGATTGAATACGTACCGGGTAATTACTCCCAACTGGAATTTTACCGACATTTACTGTAGTGGTATGTAATCTTTGATACTTTGTTAAATCCTTTATGTAGTTGAAGTTATTATCTTCCATTTTATGTTTCTTAAAGTAAGTGTAAGACTTACAAATTTAATTTAAAGTTAAGAAATAAAAAAGCAACTGAGAACAATTATGCGTTTTTTGAAAAAAACTATTGATAAGACATTGAAGTTTATTAAAAAGATGTAATTTTATAATATGAATGTGGATAAATTTGAGATTGATTGCAACCACTTAAAAAAAATGCTAAAGTAATCGCTTTAACGTTTCCTTTTATCTCAATCATCCATATATTTTTAAGTAATAGAATTAAAATTCTGCAAAGATAGAAAATTGCAGAATAAAATATTAAATATTTATAGGATGAGCTATCTTTTTACAAGTGAGTCGGTATCGGAAGGGCATCCCGATAAAATTGCCGATCAGATTTCAGATGCCCTGGTAGATGAATTTTTGGCTTTTGATCCGGAAGCTAAAGTTGCTATTGAAACAATGGTAACGACAGGACAGGTGATTTTGTCTGGAGAAGTGAGATCAGATACTTATGTTGATGTTCAAAAAATAGCCAGGAAAGTTATTAATGAAATTGGTTATACAAAAGCCGAATATCGCTTTGATGGTAATTCCTGTGGTGTATTAACGGCCATTCACGAACAGAGTGCTGATATTAATCGTGGAGTAGAGCGTAAGGAAAAACTGGAACAGGGAGCCGGAGACCAGGGAATTATGTTTGGCTATGCATGTCATGAAACAGATAACTTTATGCCTCTTCCAATTGAACTTGCTCATCTTATTATGATGGAACTGGCTGCTATACGAAGGGAAGGGAAGTATATGATTTATTTGCGTCCGGATTCAAAATCTCAGGTAACTATTGAATATAATGATGATCATACTCCTAAATGTGTAAATACAATAGTTGTTTCCACTCAGCATGATGAATTTATGGATGATGATGAGGCGATGGTAAAAAAAATCAAAAATGATGTAATATCTATTCTTATGCCGCGTGTTATTAAACAACTTCCTTTAAGAGTACAATCTTTGTTTGACGATAAAATTATTTATCATGTTAATCCCACAGGAAAATTTGTAATAGGAGGACCATATGGAGACACAGGCCTTACTGGGAGAAAAATTATTGTAGATACTTATGGTGGAAGGGGCGCTCATGGTGGTGGGGCCTTTTCGGGTAAAGATCCTTCTAAAGTAGATCGCTCGGCAACATACGCTGCCCGTCATATCGCTAAGAATATGGTAGCTGCAAATGTGGCAGATAAAATACTGGTTCAGGTAGCTTATGCAATAGGTGTTGCAAGGCCGGTGGGGATTTTTGTTAATACTTACGGATCAGCTAATGTGAAATATGGTGACGGTGAAATTGCAAAAAAAATAGAAGAAATTTATGATCTACGTCCAGCTGTTATTGAAGAAAGGCTGAAATTACGTCAACCTATTTATAGAGAAACAGCATCATACGGGCATATGGGACGTCAGCCGGAAATAAAGACAAAGGTTTTTGAATCTCAGACAGGAGAAAGGGTTGAGAAGAAAGTTGAACTTTTTACATGGGAGAAACTCGATTATGTAGAAAATATAAAAGAGGCATTTGGAATATAATAATTGATCATAAAAGTCTTTGGTAATCTTTAATTATTGTGTCTGTCAGACATCTGTTGAAGGAGATACTCTAACGACGTAATTAAAAAAGC
>JAENXA010000249.1 GCA_016649735.1 Prolixibacteraceae bacterium
GCAGATTCACCAAGAGCAAGTACAACACGTGCACCTAAGAAGGCAAACATACTAACTGTTGAAATCATAAGGGCTACATCACCGGTTGCATTTAATAATTCTGCACTGGTATGTAAACCAACAATATGTTCCGTGATGACACCGCAAAATGCATGAAGCATGGCACCTGTTGACCATACACCTATAGACCATAAATAACCTTTTTTGGATCCCATCCAGTCAATAAATTTCCCGGCAAACAGCATAAATACAGAATATGCCAGAGAAAAATATGCAGTAATTGTACCGTAATTGTTTTCATCCCAGTGAAATTCAGGTTTTATAAATTCATCCCATGTCAGGGACAAAACCTGCCTATCCAAATAATTGACAGTCAGAGCGGCAAAAAGTAGTGAACAAATTACCCATCGGAAATTTGTCATTTTTGAAGTATTCATATAGTTTTATTGATTTAAATAAATGAAAAATATAGTAATTTTAGTAGGCTATTTTTTTAAATTATTAATAATCTTAAATGCACTTTTACAAAGTTCTGTAATTTTATTCCAATCTTTTGCTGCAATAACATCTTTTGGAAATAGATTACTACCCATTCCAACAGCTGTAACACCTGCATTGAACCATCCTTCAAGATTTTCTTTGGTAGGTTTAACGCCTCCTGTTACCATTAGTTTAGTCCATGGCATAGGAGCAATAATGTTTTTAACAAAAGCCGGCCCGAGTACACCACCGGGAAATACTTTAATTAAAGTACAACCAGCTTCCTGTGCAAAACCAACTTCACTTACACTTCCGCAACCGGGAGAATATGGTATACAACGTCTGTTACAAATTTTTGCAACATCAGGATTAAACAGAGGGCCTACAATAAAATTAGCACCCATCTGCATATACATACCGGCAGTGGCAGAATCAACAACAGAACCCACACCTACGACCATATCAGGGCACTCTTTCGCTGCATATTTATAAACCTCACCGAAAACTTCCTGCGCAAAATCACCTCTGTTGGTAAATTCAAAAGCTCTGACGCCTCCTTCGTAACAGGCATTAACTACATGTTTTGAAATTTCAATATCTGCATTATAAAAAACAGGAATCATTGGAGTATCTCTAATGACTATAAGTGTATCTAATTTACTGAATCTTGACATATTTATATTTTATTAATTTAATTAGTAACTATCTTGATACACGACCTGAAGCATCACCATTCATAAGTTTTTCAACCTCATCTACAGTTACCTGATTATAATCACCATAGATAGTATGTTTAAGACATGATGCGGCAACGGCAAAATTCAGGGCCTTCTGATCATCTTTGTATTTCAGCAATCCGCAAATTAATCCTCCCATGAAGGAATCCCCTCCGCCTACTCTGTCTACAATATGTGTAATCTGATAAGTTGGCGCAGTATATAATTTCTTTCCGTCCCAGAGAACTCCCGACCATGTATTATGATTAGCATTTATTGAGCCTCTTAACGTAGTAATTACTTTTTTACAACGTGGAAAACGTATCATTATCTGTTTGGAAACGAATTCATAAGCAGCACCGTTCACTTTTCCTCCTGTTACATCTACTCCCTCAGCTCTTATTCCTAATACTTTTTCAGCATCTTCCTCATTACCCAGAATAACATCACTGCAGGCAACAATATCAGGCATTATTTCCATAGCTGTTTTCCCGTATTTCCAGAGATTTTTCCTGTAATTCAAATCACAGGAAACTATTATTCCTTTTTCATTGGCTTTTTTAACAGCTTCAAGACAAACATCAGCAGCTCCCTGAGAAACAGCAGGAGTAATTCCAGTCCAGTGAAACCACTCTGCTCCATCAAAAACAACATCCCAGTCTATCATTCCAGGTTTAATATCAGCAAATGAAGAGTAAGCTCTGTCATAAACTACTTTACTTCCACGTGAAACAGCTCCTGATTCCAGATAATAAATTCCTAAACGATCTCCGCCTTTTGCTATATATTTAGTTCCCACACCATATTTGTGCAAATCCATTATACATGCACGTGCAATATCATTCTCCGGCAAACGTGTAATAAAATCTACAGAAAATCCGTAGTTAGCAAGTGATACAGCTACATTTGCTTCACCTCCGCCAAAAGTTGCTGACAAC
>JAENXA010000047.1 GCA_016649735.1 Prolixibacteraceae bacterium
AAAAAGAGTATAAATTATATAACAATTATAATTTATACTCTTTTTTTATAAGCTTTATTCTGTCAGTCAACTAAATGAGCATTCAGAAGTGCCTGCTGCTTTTTCAGAAAATCTTTAAACTGCCCCATAGAATCAATTCGTGAGCTATCCTGTCCCCATATACCACAGAAATAATATGTAATTTCTCTGTTTTCCGGTTTAATAATTACAACATGATTCAAAGAATCATCTTTCAGGGCAATAAAATCTTTAGTCTTATAAAAAATTGCAAGTCCCAGATTATCATTTATTATACTTTGTTTTCCGAAAGTACCAATATAAGACCATTCTCCTGTACTCTCAGCTGAAGTAATAAGTTTCCCTTTCTCATTACGGACAAATCCTGTACATAGATTATCAAGTTCTTCAGTACTGACTATATGTGCTTTTGTAAGATAGCTTCCGGCACAAATGGATAATTCTGAACAAATATCTGTTGTTCCGCCATTATATTGCCAATAGTAATAATTTGTTGTTAATTTTGATTCTAAAATACCGTTATAATCAATTCTACAATTGGTACGTGCTACTTTAGCCAAACCATTAGCCTTAGAATTTGCCCAATAACCAAGACTTCCTATTCCCAGAGAATTACCCACAGTAAAAATATCCATACCCCAGTCACTCATAGAATAATAAGTACCAAACTCTTTTCCAACATTCTGCATAACAAGGGCATCTGTTTTTTTACCAAAAATATCCGTTGCATTTCTCCTGTCAAGATAAAAACGATAAGCTATCTTATCAGATTCCCATACAGGACCTTCATATCTGATATCTAAAGAATTTTCAACATGTTTACTATCAACCCACAGAGAATTTACATTACTCCAGATACCACCCCTGTATATATATTGTTTTTCATCCGTATCTTCACTTTTTTCCCAAAACCAATTTCCACCATCTTTTACATTTATTATTAATTGTGTTTTTGGTTTATATTTCTTAGGGGTTCCCTTTTTTAAAGTAATTATTTTTATCTCATTAGGAGCAAAATCAGTTTGTAATAAATAATAAGTCCCATTATCTTTATTGTAAATACGCTGATAAGGAACTTCCCTGTCACCATCCATAAAAATTAAAGAACTTAAAGGAATTGCTGAAATTAATTGCATATCAGCATTATCTTTAATAGGAAATGTTATTCCTTTTAAAGAATCAGATAACGGATTTTTTACTATAATTCCATGAATCTCCTCCTTATGGTTACAACCACTAAGAAAAAATATCAAACAAAGAATAAAACATATTTTGTTCATAAATAAGTTATTGGATACAACTACCTAAAATCCGCAAGAAATTATCTATTACGCATCCAACTAATTTCAAATCAGTCGTTACACTAAGTAATCCTCAATCACCATAGCTAATGCTATGCTTCAATCGGCTTACTTCCTGATTTATCGTTATTTGAATGCTCATTACGAGACTTCCTTACGGAATTTAGGAACTAAAACTCTATATTTAATACTTAAAACCAGATTTAAAATAACTTAATTTTTCTTATTATTTTTCATCTTCTTCATTTTTTTAGGAGAAAAATAACTTTTTTTAAGTATTTCATTCATATCAAATCTAAAATTAACATGGGGAAGCTTAAAATTATAAAAAACATTATGTGGCTTTTGAACAGAATAAATTTCTTCAATAGGGCCCTTATATTTATTTTTAATATGTTTTCTCCTAAGTTTAAGAGTAGGTGAAAGTTCCCCTGTCTGACTAGACCATTCTGTACCGACAATTTTAAATCGTTTTATCTGTTCAACTTGTCCAAGTGATTTATTAATAGAATTTACCTCCTTAGAAAACTGAGACAATACTTCTTTCCTTGAAATCATCTCACTATTATCACGAAACTGAATCTTCTGCTGTGAACACCAGTCGTGTAAATATTCGAAATTTGGAGAAATCAGGGCACTGGCAAATTTTTCATTTTCTCCTATAACCATTGCCTGTTCTATGAAAAATGATTCCTTTAACTTATTTTCAATCATCTGCGGAGCAATATACTTTCCTCCCGACATCTTGAACATTTCCTTCTTTCTGTCAGTTATCTTTAAATATATATCGTCTTCAAAACAACCTATATCTCCCGTATGAAACCATCCATCTTTATCTATTACCTCCGCACTTTTTTCCGGTGATTTATAATATCCTTTCATTACTGAAGGTCCCTTGCACAAAATCTCTCCATCATCAGCTAACTTTACAGTCACTCCTTCCATAACAGGACCAACTGTTCCTACCTTCAATTTCTTTAATAAAGGATTTCCTACTGCAATCACAGGCGAAGTCTCTGTTAATCCGTATCCTTCAACTACCTTTATACCAGCCATACCAAAAGCTCTCACAATACGTGGCTGAAGAGAAGCCCCTCCGCATACAATATATATAAGTTTATAACCTAATGCTTCTCTCCATTTTGAATAAACAAGCTTATCTGCCAATTTAATCACTAATTGAAAAAAAACATTGTATTTTTTATTAAATTCAAAATAACGGGTAATTTCCATTGCCCATAAATATATAATACGTTTGTATCCTTTTAGATTTTTCTCTTTGGAAACGAACCCGTCATAAACCCTCTCCAGCACACGGGGAACCGTATTCATTATGGCAGGTCGGATCTCTCTTATAGAGGGAATAATCTGTCCAAGATTTTTCACATAATAAATACCTAGTCCATTATACTGAAAATGATAATTCAGGCTACGTTCATAAACATGACATAAAGGAAGAAAACTAAGGGCACGATCCCCCTTCTTCATTTTTATAACACGAGAATGACTCAAAAAGTTGGAAACCAGATTCCTGTGAGTAAGCATCACTCCTTTAGGGATACCAGTAGTTCCTGAAGTATAAATCAGAGAAGCCACATCATCCTGTTTTACAGAAGATTTGCTTTCCTCAACTACCTTATATAATTTTTCGGCATTATCTTTCCCCTTACATAGCAAAGAATTGAATGACTCACATTCTTCAATATCTTCAAAACAATAAATTTTTTTAACGCATGGAATATCCTTTACAAGTTTACTTATCCTTTTAAAAAGTCTGCAATCACCAACAATAACACATTTTGCTTCTGCATGTAAGAAAATATAATGATAATCCAAATCACTTATAGTAGGATATATAGGAAGATGAATCATTCCATTCATTGCCAGTCCCATATCTGCAAAATTCCATTCAGGACGATTCGCAGAAACCGTTGCTACTACATCACCTTTTTTAAATCCTTCAGATAGAAAACCCATAGCACATTCATGAGCTTTCTTAATATACTCATCAGTTGAATATGTGTACCATTCATCATTTTTTTTACCTCCCAAAGCATCTTCACGCTGAAATTTTTCATGAATCCAATCTAAAACATCGAATGTCCGGGTTACCTCCTTGCTCATTCTATCTATTTAAAATTAACCTGTTATACATAAAAAAAATAACCGGACAATACCGGAATTTGTGCACAAATATAATATTCCTCTGTTACAAAAGTTGCATTTCACAATAAATATCCTTTTACTGTTAAATATTCATTATATTCATTATATTTATTATTTAACTGTAAAAACAATAAATATGGAAACAAATAAAAAAGCTATTGACATAATATATAAAAGAACAAGCATTCGTAACTATAGCAATAAAAAAATCTCAGAGGAACAACTGGAAACAATTCTTCGTGCCGGAATGGCCGCCCCATCCGGAATGAACATACAACCATGGCGATTTATTGTCATAAGAAACCGTAAAACTCTGGATGATATGGGACAAGAATTACCTTATGCAAAAATGTTATCTCAGGCAGATAGTGCTATAGTTGTCTGCGGAGATATAAATACCAGCGAGAATAAAGACCTACAGAAGCTATGGATACAGGACTGTTCGGCCGCATCAGAAAACATTTTACTTGCCATCACATCATTAGGACTTGCCGGTTTATGGACTGCCGTTTACCCTTATAAAGACCGTATGAAAATTGTAGAAAAATATTGTAAAATACCTAAAAATATTATTCCGTTAAATGTCATACCAATTGGTTATCCCGCAAAAGATTATTCACCAAAAGACAAATGGGATCCTTCTAAAATTCATAAAGAAAGCTGGTAAATAAATTAAAAAAATCTCACACCACATAATTTTGAGACACGATGTATCGCATTATTTATAAACATCAAAAAGAATAGTTATTGCAGTACAAATAAAAAAGATATTACAGTTCCATATATAAATGAAACTATAATATCTTTTTTATAATGTTTTTATCTGTAGTTTATTTTTAATATAATAAAGACAAATTACAGTAAGATTTCTTAATTTAATCTTCTTCAGGAGAAAATTCATCAGTACCAACTCCACAGAGAGGGCATACCCAATCTTCCGGAAGATCTTCAAATTTAGTTCCAGGTGCTACTCCATTTTCAGGATCACCTTTTGCCTCATCATAAACGTAACCACAAACGTCACATACATACTTTTTCATATCCCAAATAATTTTAAATTAAACACTACTTATCTTTTCAGTTAACCCTTAACTACACATCTAAAATAATGTTTTATTTATAATAAATCAAAGATCCATAAAAAAATGACACTCATTTATTTTTTAAAAAATAGAACTGCTTTTTCTATAGCCGCAGGAATGCCTTTTACATCATTACCTCCGGCCATAGCATAAAAAGGCTGACCACCACCCTTGCCATTCATTTCTTTAGCTGCTTCACGTATAATGTTACCTGCATTAAGTCCTTTTTCTTTGACCAGACTCTCGGAAATAATTACATTCAAAGAAGGCTTCCCGTTAATTTCAGCACCCATTACACAAAATAAAGGCTCCAGTTCCCCTCTAAGCTGAAAAGCCAGATCCTTCATTGTCTGTGTTGAATTTATAATAATTTTTTCAGCCAAAACATTAACTCCATTTATTATAACAACCTTATTCTTCAGTTCATCTTTAAGCGTTGAAACAGCTACTCTTTCGTATTTCTCAACCTGTTTCTTAAGACTACTATTCTCCTCCATTAATAATGACACAGACTTCTTAATATCCCTTGTATTATTCATCATAAGGCCTATCTCTTTCATATCATCTGTCTTTTTAGTAAGATATTCCTCAGCCTTATCAGCCGTTATCGCTTCAATTCTTCTTACTCCTGCAGATACAGCTCCTTCTGAAAGAATAACAAAACAACCAATCTGACCTGTAGAAGCAATATGTGTTCCTCCGCAAAGTTCAACAGATTCCCCAAAACGAATAATACGCACCTTATCTCCGTATTTTTCACCAAACAAAGCAATAGCCCCGTATTCCTTAGCCTTATTAATAGGAACATCAACTATCTCTTCCTTTTTGATATTCATACGTATTAGTTCATTTACCCTCTTTTGTACACGAGATAATTCTTCATCGGTAACTTTTCTGAAATGTGAAAAATCAAAACGCAGATAATCAGGACATACATATGATCCTTTCTGCTCAATATGATTCCCCAGAATTTCCCTTAATGCCTGATCAAGAAGATGAGTTGCACTATGATTATCAGCTATAAGTATCCTTCTTTTACTATTAACAACAGCATGAAATACAGCTTTCGGATTAACGGGTAGTTTCTTTGCAATATGAATAATCAGATTATTCTCTTTTATAGTATTTGTAATCAATATTTTTTCTCCGTCAGCTTCTAAATAACCGGTATCACCTACCTGCCCACCCATTTCACCATAAAAAGGAGTCTGGTCAAATACAAGTTGATAAAAAATCTTATTTTTTTGGTTTACTTTTCTGTAACGGGTAATATTAACATCAGAAATTAAAGACTGATAACCAATAAATTTTTCCTCATCAGATGGTCTCATCTCCATCCAGTCGCCTGTCTCCTGAGATGCAGCATTCTTTGAACGATTCTTCTGCTTTTTCATCTCCTCTTCAAACTCCTTAGAATTAACGGACAAATTCTGCTCTTTAAGTATCAGTTCTGTAAGGTCAAGAGGAAATCCATAGGTATCATAAAGAACAAAAGCAACTTTTCCTTCAACTTCTTTTTTTCCTGCTTTTTTTACCTTATCGGCAACTTCTTCCAAAAGATGAATACCTGTTTCCAGTGTATGAAGAAAATTATCTTCTTCTTCTTTCATAACCTTTTCAATCAGATCCTGCTGAGCTTTAATTTCAGGAAAAGAATCTCCCATTTCCTTTACCAATATATCTACCAGTTTATACATAAAAGCTTTTCTAAATCCTAAAAAAGTATAACCATAACGTTCGGCACGTCTTAAAATACGACGAATTACATAACCAGCTTTATTGTTGGAAGGAAGCTGCCCGTCAGCAATAGCGAAGGATATAGCACGCAAATGGTCAGATATAACACGCATTGCTATATCAGTATCTTTATTCTCCCCGTATTTCTTTCCACACATATTACCAAGTCCTAAAATAATAGGTTGAAATACGTCAGTATCATAATTTGATTTTTTCCCTTCCAGAACCATACAAAGTCTTTCAAAACCCATTCCTGTATCAACATTTCTGGCCGGAAGGTCTTCAAGATGACCATCAGCCATACGATTATATTGCATAAATACAAGATTCCAAATTTCAATAACCAGAGGATGATCCTTATTAACAAGTTCTCTTCCATCAAGTTGGTCTCTTTCAGCATCAGATCTTAAATCAATATGAATTTCAGAGCAAGGACCACATGGACCCGTATCTCCCATCTCCCAAAAATTATCTTTTTTATTTCCCGGGATAATTCTTTCTGCTGGTAAATGTTTCAGCCAATATGAACGCGCTTCATCGTCCAGGGATAATTTATCTTCTTTACTACCTTCAAATATTGTAGCA
Source organism: Prolixibacteraceae bacterium (assembly GCA_016649735.1). GTDB lineage: Bacteria > Bacteroidota > Bacteroidia > Bacteroidales > Prolixibacteraceae > JAENXA01. The sequence goes on from JAENXA010000047.1 coordinate 6,890, forward strand.
TAAAGGCGATCTTCTGAAATTCCCATTTTGTCATGTAAAAATTCCCATGCCCAGTCAATTGCTTCCTTTTTAAAATAATCGCCGAAAGACCAGTTTCCCAGCATTTCGAACATAGTATGATGATAGGTATCCCTTCCTACTTCCTCCAGATCATTATGTTTTCCTGAAACACGTAAACATTTTTGGGTATCAGTAAATCTGGTATGCTTAGGAGACTGGTTTCCCAAAAAAATATCTTTAAACTGATTCATACCGGCATTTGTAAACATAAGTGTCGGATCATTTTTTACCACCATCGGTGATGAAGGCACAACCATATGTTTCTTTGAAACAAAAAAATCTAAAAAGGCTTTTCTGATTGATTTGGAATTCATTTCCATCGTTCTGTTATCTATTAAATATTGTTAAAAATCAAATTTTAAAAAAAATCTTTACCTTAGTATAAATAAATTAGTTAAATTTAAAATCTCTAACTGATAAAGAAAAAAATTTCACCTTGCAAAGTTAGATTTTTTACTTAAATTTGTTTAATTTTTGATAAGAATTTGGTTTATATGAGAAAAGCAAAATTTCGTTTTAATCCTGAAACCTTAAAATATACCAAGATTGAGTACGATATAAAGACTCGTATTTCAAAATGGATATATTCTCTGACAACCCGTGTACTACTTGGTTTGCTGTTTGCTTTCATATTTCTACAATTTTATGAAGCACCAAAAACGAAATTTCTTCAGCGTCAAAATCAGCAACTTATTTCCCAATATGAATTACTGGATAAAAATTTAGGAGACATTCAAAAAGTACTTTCTGATCTTCAGGACAGAGATGATAATCTTTATCGTGTGATTTTTGATGCCGACCCAATTCCCAGTTCTGTACGTAAAGCCGGTTTTGGAGGAATTAATAAATACAAACAGCTTGAGGACATGAATGATCCGGAACTGGTTATTGCAACTTCACGAAAATTAGATATAATATCTAAAGAAGCTTATGTTCAGTCAAAATCATATGATGAGGTTTTAAAACTGGCAATGAGCAAAGAAAAAATGATGTCCAGTATTCCGGCAATAATGCCGGTTTCAAACAAAGATTTAAAAAGAATTTCGGCAGGATTTGGTTGGCGTATACATCCCATCTATAAAATTAAAATATTTCATTCAGGAATGGATTTCAGTGCCCCAATAGGTACACCTATTTATGCCACAGGTGACGGTTTAGTGGAAAAAATAGAATTCTCATCCTTTGGATATGGAAATAATATCACCATTGATAATGGATTTGGATACGAAACAAGATATGCTCACATGAGTACATTTAACGTAAAAAGAGGAGAAAAAGTTAAACGTGGAAGTGTTATTGGTTATGTAGGAAATACAGGAACTTCCACAGGACCTCATATCCATTATGAAGTTCATAAAAATGGGAAAACGGTAGATCCCAAATACTACTTTTTTAAGGATTTAACTGCCTCAGAATATGAAAAAATGGTAGCCATTTCCGACAATATAGGTCAGTCTTACGATTAATTAAGGGATTGTGCCATACAAAAAGTCACAGATAAAAAAAATCTATTACAGCATAGGTGAAGTTGCAAAAATTTTTAAGGTAAATCCTTCCCTAATACGCTTTTGGGAAAAAGAATTTGATATAATTAAACCAAAAAAAAATCAAAAAGGGAACAGATTCTTTACCACAGAGGATATAGAACAGTTAAAACTGATTTATTTTCTGGTTAAAGAAAAAGGGATGACGCTTAAGGGAGCGAAACAGAGTTTAAAGAAGAACAAACATAAAACCATTGAAAATCAAGAATTAACAGATCGCCTTCAAAAAATACGTAGTATATTGATGGAAATATATAATAATATAGATTCAGAGACAAATGAATCTGAGAATGAAGAATCTGAAAAACCTGTTTAATGACAATTTAAATAAAGTGAGAATTTATTGATGCAAATAAAGGAAATAACAAATTATATTGAATCTATAGCACCACTGTCATATCAGGAATCATATGATAATGCAGGGTTGATTGTCGGAAACGGTTCAGATGAAACAAACGGAGCGCTTATAACTCTTGACGTTACCGAACCGGTAATCGATGAAGCCATAAGACTAAAATTTAAACTGATTATTGCCCATCATCCACTTATTTTTAATGGAATAAAAAAAATAAATTCTTCAACCGAAATCGGAAGATGTCTTATTAAAGCCGTTAAAAACAATATCGCTGTGTACGCAGCTCACACAAATCTTGACAATGTAAAAAGAGGAGTAAACGGTAAAATATGCACTAAAATAGGACTAACTAATTGCCGGATGCTCAAACCATTTAATGATAAATTAAGAAAGCTGGTAGTTTATACTCCTGAGGCTTATGCATCACAAGTTCAAGAATCTATTTTTAATGCCGGCGGCGGATGTATTGGTAATTATGATTCATGCGGATATTCCCTAAAAGGAAAAGGAACATTCCGTGGAAATGAAAATACCCATCCGTTTGTCGGGGAAAAAGGTAAATTACATACAGAAAAAGAAATAAGACTTGAAACAATCATCCCAGAGGTAATAAAAGATAAAGTTATCAATGCGATG
>JAENXA010000094.1 GCA_016649735.1 Prolixibacteraceae bacterium
GATAAGAAGAGGTACATTTTAATAATACAATATCATTGTTTTTTGCTTTTCTGCATGTATCAACAGCCAGTTCGATGTCTTTTATTTCAGCTATACCGGTAGAGATAATTATAGGACGACTCTTAGCGGCTATATATTCAATAAGCTGAATATCCTGAATTTCAAAGGAAGCAACTTTATATGCAGGAGGATTAAATTGTTCCAGAAAATCAACTGCTGTTTTATCAAATGGTGTGGAAAAACAGATTAATCCTTCTTCCCGTGCGACATGAAAAAGTTCTTTATGCCATTCCCATGGTGTATAGGCTTCTTTATAAAGATCGTAAAGGCTGCGACCCTGCCATAGAGTACCATCAAGTACTTTTGTAAAATATTTATTGTTACAATCAATAGTTATTGTGTCAGGAGTGTATGTCTGCAATTTTATGGCATCGGCTCCTGCACGTTTTGCAGCCTTTATTGTATTAATGGCTGTATCTAATTTGTGCCCATGATTGGCCGAAAGCTCGGCAATTATAAACGGATTATACTTCTGTAATAAATTCATTTTATTTTAGCCTTTATGTAAATTATTTTAACGTCTCATACATGTTAATAAACCAACAATCAGACTATTTTATTATTTTTCAAAAATAAAACAATTAATTTTATCAATGGGTTTTATTCCCTTTGAAATAAAATCAAGAGCTTTAAATACTTTTACTGAAGCTATATTTTTTTCTTTCACAATAGCTCTTAATTTTAATTCCCCTGATAAATCATAATCTTTAAGTAGTTTTTCAATACCCATCCTAACTATTGTCCTTCCAAATCCCAGTCCACGATAATTTGTGTCTACAGAATAATTAATAATAAAGAAATTATCTTTTATATCTTTTTCGAAACGAACCTGTCCTAAAGGGATATCTCTTTTTTTAAATATATACAAAAAAGAGTTCTTTTCGTAAATTTTTTTACTAAACCAATTAATATGCTCGTTATATTTTATCAGATTAGAATTTATGGAATTATTACGCACCTCCCTGTCATTCGCCCATTTGAAATAGATATCAATATCATTATTTCTGGCTTCCTTCACTGATATGGAAAATTCATTTTCCAGTATTTTAAACTCTTTTAAAAAGTTTTCGGATATCTTTTCTGAAATTAACGGAACTGAACAAGAATCCCGGAGCATATTCTCTTCAAGTTTTTTTATATCATTAAACAAAATATGTTTTTTATTAAGGTCACCTGTTACCAGAATCTGTTTAAATTTATCTTGCAAATTTAATGCATTTTCTTTCTGATTATCAACATAAAAGCCTATGATAACCGGTAATTTACGGGAGATTGTTTCAAACAAAACTGTGCTACAGGGAACTATGCCAAAATCGGCTTTGTCCATTTCTGTTATTAATTCTCCGGCAGTAATATTATGATATAATTTTATTGCTTTTTTACAGGAATATTTATTTACTTTTTCGGTTAATAAATGTGTATAATTATATGCATTACCTGTAACTATAGTTATTTCCTTTATCTGGTCTATTTTGTTTAAGTCATCAAGAAATTTACATGTAAGATTATTAAAATCACTACCTCCTATACAGATGAATACATGTTTGAATTTTTCTTTAATTTTTCTTTCAGATTTACTCTGCAAAAATTCTTTACGAAGCAAAGCATATGAAAATCCGGTTAGCAACTTGGTATATGGTTCTGTTGAAAATAATTTTTTATCTGTAATCGTATAATTAATTACTATATCGGCAATATAATGCTTATCGTGAAGATCGTCAATGCAAACAAGTTTGCATCCTTTGTCTTTTATTTGTCTCTGATATTCAGTACTGTAATAGTAATTATCAAGAACAACTATCTCGTCTCCTTTTAAATAATTTAAAAATATTTTAAAATGAGAATCATCTTCAGGTAAATCAATCCGTTTGTCACATGTTTTTTTTATTTCTTCAATCTGATATTCGGTGGGTTTACGGGTTGCAAAAATACAATAGAAATTATCTTTAAGCATTTCAGCAAGAGACAGAGTACGTATAAAATGTCCCATTCCTATGTCGGATCCGCCATCAGCACGAAATATTATAGTACACTTATTCATACAAAAAATTGTATTTAATTTCGGCTAATTTCCAGTCTGTTTCAGTATCAATATCCTGAACTTCAGTTTCTGGAAGAATAATTGCACTACCGTTTTTACAGAGTAATGTTTTCTCTTTTTTCAGAGCTTCTGTTTTTACCCAGTAAAAAGATCCGCAATCATGATAGGCCGGTTTTAAGTCCTGACTACGGCTGTTTAAATATTCAGGATTAATCATCCTTAATTTTTTGTCATTGTCAAATTCAAGAGCTCTTAATACAGGATATGAAAATGCAACTACAGGACATACCGAATTAAAATTTTTTTCGATAAATTTATTATATGCTTCATTTATTCTCAGAGAAGTAATAAATGGAGCTGTTGATAAAATACAGCAAATGTTATCGTATTTTTTACCTTTATCTTCATATTTACGATATACCTCTATTGCTACATCTGCCAAAGTAGAAAAATCATCTGAGTTTTTCAACGAACGCATAAAAGGAACTTTAGCTCCGTATTGTTTTGCTACTTCTGCAATTTCACAATCATCGGTAGATACCATAATCTCATCAAAAAGTCCGCTTTTTATGGCAGCTTTTATAGAATAGGCAATAATAGGGTTGCCTAAAAACTTTTTGATGTTTTTATGTGGAATTCGTTTGCTTCCTCCTCTGGCAGGAATTATTGCTAAGTTTGTCATTTTAGTATAAAGGGTTAGGAATAAAGACAAATTATAAATTACTAATTATTAAACATTTCCGATCACAAATGTTTTGACTTTTTCGATTATATAATTTTGCTCTTCTTCTCTTAACGTAGGAAACATAGGAAGACTTAAACAATGTTTATAATATTCTTCCACAACAGGCAAATCTCCTTTTTTATTGCCAAATTGTCTGTAATACGGCATTAAATTTAGAGGATAATACAAAACCTGAGCGTGTATCTCATTTTTCCTCATATAATTATACAACTCCAGCCTATGTTCAACCTGAATAGTGTAAAGATGATATGCATGATAAACGTCGTTAGACTGATACGGAATTTTGATGCCTTTTATATTCGAAAAAGCATCATTGTATCTATTTACAAGATTATTCCTTATTTCAAGATTTCGATCTGATCTTTTGAGCTGTGAGTTACCCAAAGCTGCCTGGAAATCTGTTAATTTGTAATTGAATCCCAGTTCCTGCATTTCATAATACCATAATCCTTCTTTTTTATTTATCAGAAGGTCTGGATCTCTTACTATTCCGTGTGTCCTGAAAAGACATAGACTTTTATAAATTTTTTCGTCATTTGTGGTTACCATACCTCCTTCTCCGCATGTTATATGTTTTACAGGATGAAAAGAAAATACTGTAGCATCTGTATATTTATTATTACCACATTTTTGTTTTTTCCCCTTACTATCTGTGAACCAAGCTCCTGGAGCATGGCATGCATCTTCTATAATCCATAATCCGTATTCATCTGCCAGTTTTCTGTATTCTTCCATGTTTACAGGGTAACCTGCAAAGTCTACGGGAATAAGTCCTGAATATGTACCTTTAGGCACAGATTCCAGTTTTTCTCTTACTTTGTTAATATCAAGCAGATAGGTATCTTTGTCTATATCACAGAATGTTACATCTCCATCACAAAATCTTACACAATTGGCACTTGATACAAAGGTTAAAGGAGTTACTATTACTTTTGTTCCTTTTTTTACACCCATTGCATTGACTGCTAAATGCAGTCCGGCAGTGGCATTGCATACAGCAACGGCATATTTTGCCCCGACGTATTTTGCAAAATTAGTTTCGAATTCTAAATTTTTTGGTCCCTGAGTTATAAAATCTGATTTTAATGTCTTAACAACCTCGTTAATGTCTTCATCCGATATATATTGATGTCCGTATGGAATTGGTTTTCTTATCATTTTATTTTGAAATTAGGATCTACAAATTTTTTTATCTTTTCACGTATTGTTTCTATAGTTTCGAATTCAGGATTTGTTCCTGAGTTATATGTAAAATCCGGTTCTACTAATTTTGCATTATGGTGTTTAATATATTCTTCCTGAGTGTGATTATATGACACAGATGGCAGTATTGCATAATATTTTCCAAGATCTATTGTGCTTAATGAATCTGTTGTGGTTATCATTTCTTCATGCAGCTTTTCTCCGGGTCTTAATCCTATTTCTCTGATTTCACAATCGGGGCCAATTGCTTTAGCTAAATCTATTAATCTAAAAGATGGTATTTTAGGAATAAACAATTCTCCTCCCAGATGATGTTTTAGAGCATACATAACCAGGTCTACTCCGGATTGAAGGTCTATATTGAATCTGGTCATTTTTTTGCTGGTAACAGGCAGAAAACCTTCTTCTCGTTTTTTTATAAAAAACGGAATAACAGAACCTCTTGATCCCATTACATTTCCGTATCTAACAACACTAAAACGAAGATCCCTTGAACCTTTAATATTATTAGCTGCCATAAAAAGTTTGTCTGATACAAGTTTTGTTGCACCATACAGATTTATTGGAGCACAGGCTTTGTCTGTTGAGAGTGCCACTACATCGTGGACGTTACATTCCAAGGCTGCATTTATTACGTTTTGTGCCCCCTGAACATTTGTTTTTATGCATTCATCGGGATTGTATTCGGCTGTATCTACCTGTTTTATCGCTGCTGCATGAATTATAACATCTATACCTTCACAGGCTCTTTTTAAACGGGCAGTATCTCTCACATCTCCAATGAAAAAACGCAACTGCGGAAATTTGTCTTTAGGATATTTTTGCTGGAGATTATATTGTTTCAATTCCCCTCTGGAATATATGGCAATTTTTTTTACACCGGGATATCTTTTTAGGATTGTTTCGATAAATTGTTTACCGAAAGATCCTGTACCACCGGTAATTAAAACAGATTTATTATTAAGCATCAGATTTTATATTTTTATATTTATTTCCGTTTCCCTCTATAAGTAATAAAGTTAATAATAAAACTCAGTATAATCCCTCTCTAATCAGACCAATCCTTTATAACCTAAAATCCGCAAGGAATTTAGGTATAAGATAATATCCTTTAATGAATATTCCAATTTTTAACGGTTTCAACATTTATTTTCTATTTTTGTTATATCACAAATTTAACTTTTTTATATGATACAGATAAAAGACAATCGCAATATATTTACCATAATTAGTATTATTCTTTTATTTATTACTATTTCCTGTATTTATTTTTATCCTCAAATTAAAGGAGAAAAACTTGTAGCTTCTGATCAGATAACATCACAGGGAGCTTCTAAAGAAATCAGTGATTTCAGAGAAGCTACCGGAAAAGAAGCGTTATGGACAAATTCAATGTTTGGGGGTATGCCGGCCTATATGATTTCAACACAATTCCCGGGAAATATCATTTCAAAGATTCAGTCTTCATTTTTCAGTATTTTTCATCGCCCAATAGGTCTTCTGATACTCAATATGCTTTTTTTCTTTATTTTATGTCAGCTAATGGACATTCCTTTAGGAATAAGTATGGCAGGATCTGTTATGTTCGGATTTTCAACATTCTTCTTTGTATTTATAGCCACAGGACACGTTACAAAAGCACACACTCTTACATATATGGCTCTTGTTGTAGCTGGCGTATTATATGCATATAAGAAAAGACCCTTAACAGGCAGTCTTATTACTGCCTTGGGATTATCATGGATGATAAGTGCCAATCACCCGCAGATGTCTTATTATGTATGTATTATGATTCTTATAATCATAATTTGCTATTTTATTAGCTCAGTTAGGGGGAAAACAGTAAAAAAATTTATAAGTACCTCCTGTTTATTGTTCATTGCACTTATTCTTGCCTTAGGAACAAATTTTGGAAGACTTTCCACTACACTGGAATACGGGAAATATTCTACCCGCAGTAAATCAGAATTAAAGACTAATGATAACCAAACAAGTGGTCTTGATAAATCATATATTCTTGATTACAGTTATGATATTGGAGAAGCTATGACGGCTTTCATTCCACATTTCAAAGGAGGAGGTATGGATGAATCACTGGGAGAAAATTCAAGTGTATATAAGATTATTAAAAAAAGTCAGGGAGAATCCATTGCAAAACGCATATGTGCACATTTACCTCTGTACTGGGGAAGTCAGCCTATTTCTATAGCTCCTTTTTATTTCGGATCTATTCTGTGTTTCCTTTTTGTATTAGGACTATTTATAGTAAAAGGCAAAGAAAAATGGTGGATAGTTTCTGTGGTTATCTTTTCATTTTTACTTTCTCTGGGTAAATATTTTCCA
>JAENXA010000043.1 GCA_016649735.1 Prolixibacteraceae bacterium
ATATCTGATCTGAAATCTGAGGTTTTACATTAACACTGGAGCTAAACCATAAATCAAACGGAGTTCCGGACGTGGAAATGGTAGCCATCTGATAATACTGACAGGAACGTGCATAGCTGGCTTTAAGGGATGAGATATTATTAATTAAAAAAGACATCCCAATCCGGGGTTCAAAATTATTCTGCCAGTTAAAAAATTCACCACTACTATGATGGACTCTTTTTGTCTTCTCATATTGGTCATTATATAAAAAAACAGAATCAACCCCCATATTTGCAAAAAGTGATAATCTCACTCCGTAACGCAATTTTATTCTGTCTCCTACATCCTGTTCAAATTGTAGATAGGCAGCACCTTCCAATGATTTTTTAGTCTGCAGAATATACGGCTCAAAATTTCCTCCTGTTGAAGATACTGTTCCTGGATAAATAGTGTGAAGATTCCACTGGAAACCGGTTCTTACATGAAACTTTGGAGTAAATAAAAGACCCAGATAATATTTTAAACCCGTTTCGTTCATATGATATTTCCATCTGTAATCATTACTTTCTGTGGAAGAGAAATTAAGATTATAATCATATCTGCTATCAATAACTGTAAGATTGGAAAAGACTCTCTGACTATATAAATGATTCCACCGGGTTGAAAAAATCCTGTTGCCAAAAGACAACCCTGAAAAATCAAAATCCATATCATCTTTTCCCTTGTAAGTTGAAAAATAAAGACGATCTTTTTTACTAAGCGTAAAATTAACTTTCGCATTTAGATCATAAAAATAAATTTTAGTGTTTTTGATATCTTCATCACCTGATAATGATGTGAAAATATCAAAATACGATCTTCTGCCAGAAATAATAAACGAGCTTTTATCTTTTTGCAAAGGTCCTTCAACTGTAAGACGACTTGATAAAAGGCCTATTCCTCCGGATACTGAAAAATTTTTCTTATTCCCTTCTTTCATTCTTACATCCAAAAGAGAAGCAAGACGTCCGCCCGCCCACACCGGAATATCTCCCTTATAAAGTTTTACACTGTTAATGGCATCGTTATTAAATACAGAGAAAAAGCCCAGGAAATGAGACGCATTATATATGGTTGCCTCATCCAGCAATATAAGATTCTGATCACCTGAACCTCCCCTGACACTATATACAGAAGAGCCTTCGCTTGTTGACTGAACACCTGGTAACAACTGAATTGCTTTTATCAGATCTACTTCCCCCATTACAGCCGGGATTCTTCTTATGGTCTGCATAGGAAGAGATATTGAACCTATTTCCGGATCAACCAGAGTACTTCCTTTCTTATTGGCAACCACTTTCATTTCCCCAAGTTGGTGAGTCTCTGTATCAAGCTCTATATTAATAGTTATATCCTTTGTTAATTTTATATACCGGTCTTTTGTTTTATAACCCATAAAATCATACAGAATATTATAATCACCAGGCTTTATACTCAGAGAATAAAATCCGTAAACATTGGTAGCCGTACCTACTGACTGTCCTGATACATAAGCAATGGCACCAATGAGAACCTCTCCACTGGAAGAATCCCTAACATAACCGCTGATTGTCACCAGATCTTTTCCGGGTGAATCAGCATAGATTCGACCATTTGAAAAAAAAATAACAAGGATAACTATTATTTTTAAAAAAAAAGTACATTTAATTTTCATTACAACATTATAAGATTCAATGGTTATAAAAAAACAAGATGATATATAATTAATAAAGATACAGAACATTTTCATGTTGTAATTTACAAAAATTACAACATGAAATATTTCTATATAAATAATTCATTATAATATATCAAAACCTTATGTTACCATCTCAGAAAAAAACAAATTTTCCATGCTTTTTCCATTAAAATTATAACTTTGTTACAAAAAATAAAAAATCAATCAAATGACAAAATCAATACAGGATCTCTATCCCGAAAATTTATCATATTGTTACGGATGCGGAAGGAATAATCCGGATGGATTACATCTGAAAACTTATCTTGAAAACGATGAAACTATAACCCGTTATACTCCCGATCCTAAATATATAGCAATACCAGGTGCAGTTTTCGGTGGACTTATAGCTTCGTTGTTCGATTGTCATGGTACAGGATCTGCAGCTTTTTTTATTTGTCAGGCTGAAAATATCTCTATGGATTCTCCTGTAAACGTACGTTGCGTAACAGGCTCTTTAAAAGTAAATTTTATAATATTCACACCAATAAACACTGAGTTGGAGATAAAAGGGAAACTTAGAAAAATAGAAGGCCGTAAGATATGGGTGGATATGACATTAACAGCCAAAGGTGAACTCAGAGCTACAGCTGAATTACTTGCTATAAGACTTAAGGAATAAAACAAACCTTACATTCTTTTTGACAAAGAAAATAGAAATTCCAGACCACCGCCTTTTTTGTTGCGAACAGAAATTTCTCCTTTATGTAATAATATGGCATTTTTCACAATTGAGAGACCAAGACCTGTTCCGCCTGTTATGCGGGATCGTCCTTCATCAATACGATAAAAACGTTCAAAGATACGACCAAGATGCTCTTCCGGTATTCCTTTACCATTATCCGAATAGCTGAAATAATAAAATTTTTCATCCTCAAGATACTGAACAATAGAAATTGTAAGATCTTCTCCGGCATAATTTATTGTATTGCCAATAAGATTTTGAAAGACAGAAGATAGTAGATTGTCATTCCCGGATACTACTACATTTTCATTAATTTCCAGATTAACTTTAATTCTTTTATTATCCAGCATGGAAGATAAATTTTCTATAACCGTATTTACCAGAGATCGCAATTTTACAGTTCTTATGGAAAAGGATTCTTCGGAATCTTCTATATTATTAAGCAATGCGACATCGTGAAGCATGTTGGTCATGCGTTCACTTTGTTCATAGGCACGTTTAATAAAATATTTTTGTTTATCCTCAGGAAAGTCTTTGTTATTCAGAATAGTTTCAAGATATCCTCTAATAGATGAAAGCGGAGTTTTCATCTCATGAGAAATATTGGAAGTTAGCTGTTGTTTTAACAGGCGACGTTTTTCCGGTTTGGTAACATCAGTGATCAGAATTTCAAAAGATTTATCTTCAAAAACTATTCCCTGAATTCTAAAATATCTTTCATTTCGAAAAATTGTTATTTGTTCTTGTGGAAAATTCTGAGAATTAATTTGCACTTCAGGAACAAGATAATTATCTATTTTTTTAATAAGTTCTTTAAAAACATCCATTTTAAATATTGCCACTGCTGAAATAGTTGAACTTTCAGAAATGAAATTTATATACTGAATGAAATGACTGTTAGTTAATATTTTCTCTTTCTCAGAGGTAAAAAAACCAACTCCTTCATTAAGTGCATACAAATGACTGTAAAGCCTTTCTTCATCAACAGAGAGTTTATCCTTTGCATCCCTCAGCTGATTATATATTTTAACAATCTGACGATGAATATCGTCAAACTCTGAATCAAATAAATCCAAAGAAGTATCAATATTTTCATTTTTCCCGGCATGAATGGCAAAATCACGTAACTTTGTGATATATTTTCCAAGTCTGCCTGTAACAAGATATAACAGAAGCCACATAAACAGAAAAATAAAAAACATAAAAAACAAAAAAACCCGCTGGGCTTTTAAAAAATCTCTTATTTCAGGATTATATATTACGGCACACCTTACAAAATAATCATTATAATTTTTTGCGTAATAATAAAAATTCTGCCCGGTTGTCTTTGAATTCCTTATGTAATGACCATATCCTTTAGACAAAGATCCCTGAACCTCAGGACGCAGGAGATGATTATCCATTTTAAAGTTATCTTTAACAAAACTATCATAAAGAACCTTTCCTGATTTATTTATAACCGTAATGCGGATTTGTGGCTCCGAAAACATATAAAGTATAGAATCAAGTTGTCTGAAATTTTCTGAATTACTTAGATTCTCTTTATTATCAAGATTATTGTGATGAATATATCGTGAAGTAAATTCAGCTGTATTATTAAGTGTATTATCAAGACGTCCTTCTTTGTATTGTTTTTCACGACTATACTGAAAAACCAAAACAGCAAAGAAAAAAAGTAGAAATGCACTAAAAAAATAAATAAAAACTCTCTGACGGTAGGTTTTATGTTTCAACATGATAACAAATTTAAATAAAATTCCCGAATCAAAGGAACATATATTTTGTTACAATTATGTTACAATGAAGTTAAGAGACGAATTCAATGAGAGTTACCAAGGGTAATTAAACAAAAAACCCTCAAAATCTTAAAGATTAAGAGGGAATTGTACCCGAGGCGGGACTTGAACCCGCACAACCGCAATGGTCATTGGATTTTAAGTCCAACGTGTCTACCATTCCACCACTCGGGCATCCAAATGTTAAAGGTTTTTTTGAAAATATTTCGTCTACAACAAAAAAAGAGCGAGAAACGGGATTTGGACCCGCGACCCCAACCTTGGCAAGGTTGTGCTCTACCACTGAGCTATTCTCGCATTTTTATTATTAATGAACTCTTGCCTTATTAATTCAGCGGTGCAAATATATTGCTAATTTTCTTTTTTGCAAAAAGAATAACAAAAACCTGTCAATTATTTTCAAAATAAATGGAGTTTTTTCAAAAAAGTTCACATTTCTCCTATTTCAGACCAGAAATTTTCTTAATCTCGTTAAGTTTATTCAAAGCCTGGATCGGAGTAAGATTATTTATGTCAATTTTTTTTATCTCATCTCTGATAGATTTTAATACAGGATCATCAAGCTGGAAAAAACTTAACTGATATCCTTCTCTTGATTCGGAGACCTCTTTTAATGGTTTTGTTAAATTATCTTTACTGCTATTCTGCTCCAGCTGTTTTAATATTTCATTTGCACGTTTCACAACAGATGGAGGCATACCAGCCATTTTTGCTACATGAATTCCAAAACTGTGATTGCTGCCGCCACGTACAAGTTTGCGTAAAAAAATCACCCTTTTATCAACTTCTTTTACTGTCACATTATAATTTTTCACCCTTTCAAAAGATTTTTCCATCTCATTTAATTCATGATAATGTGTAGCAAACATAGTTTTTGCGCGTGCATGAGGATTTTCATGAATATATTCAACAATAGACCAGGCAATGGAAATACCGTCATATGTAGACGTTCCGCGTCCAAGTTCATCAAGAAGAATAAGACTTCTGTCAGATATATTATTTAAAATACTTGCAGCCTCGTGCATCTCAACCATGAAGGTAGATTCTCCCAGTGAAATATTATCAGAAGCTCCAACTCTGGTAAAAATTTTATCAACATATCCTATTTTTGCCGAATCAGCAGGAACAAAAGATCCCATCTGAGCCATAAGAACAATAAGTGCGGTTTGTCTTAATAATGCAGATTTACCTGCCATATTAGGACCGGTAATAATAATAATCTGCTGACTATCCTGATCAAGAAACACATCATTGGCTATATAGCTTTCCCCAACCATCATCTGCTGCTCAATTACAGGATGACGTCCTCCCTTAATGTCAATTGACTTACTATCATTAACCTCCGGCTTGGTATATTTATAATCTACAGCTGACCTGGAAAAAGAAAGCAGGCAATCCAGCTTTGCTATTATATTAGCATCTGTCTGTATTGCCTGAATATACATAGTTACATCAGATATAAGCTCATTAAAGAGTTTAGTCTCCAGAGATAATATTTTTTCCTCGGCTCCAAGAATTTTAGCTTCATAATCTTTCAGTTCCTCTGTAATATATCTTTCAGCATTAACCAGCGTCTGTTTTCTGATCCATTCTGCAGGAACTTTATCCTTATGGGTATTTCTAACTTCTATATAATATCCGAATACATTGTTATATGAAATTTTTAATGAAGGAATTCCTGTCCTCTCAGATTCACGCTGCTGCATTCTTGCAAGATACTGCTTGCTTGAATGAGATATTTCACGTAAATCATCCAGCTCGGCAGAGAATCCGGATTTTATAGTATTTCCCTTATTTAGCAATAGAGGAGGATTATCACTAATCTCCTTTTTAATACGATCATTTATTTCATTACAAGGGTTTATTTTACCTGAAAAGCTTTTTAGAACATCCTGATCTATTTCTGACAATAATCTTTTTACATCAGTTATAGCAGTAAGTGCATTACTAAGCTGCAACATTTCACGGGGATTAACTCTTCCTACAGCCACTTTTGATCCTATTCTCTCCATATCCCCTATCTGTCCTATAAGATCCGAAAAAGATTCCCTGTCTTCTTCCTTTGAAACAAAATATTCAACAACTGAAAGCCGTTTATTAATTGTTTCTATATTTTTCAAAGGTAATGCTATCCATCGTTTAAGCATACGCGCTCCCATTGGACAGACAGTCTTGTCAAGTACATCTATTAACGTTTTGGCTCCCTCATTAATAGTTCCGAATAATTCAAGATTACGTATAGTAAAACGATCCAGCCAGACGTATTTATTTTCTTCAAGTCTTGACAGGGATGTAATATGCTGAAGATGCTGATGTTGTGTTAAATCCAGATAACATAGAACAGCACCGGCAGCAATAATTCCATAATCAAGACCCTGAACACCAAAACCTTTCAATGTCTTGGTTTCGAAATGACGCAATAAACGGTCTTCGGCAGAATCGTAAGTATATACCCAGTCATCAAGACAATATGTGCAATATTTTCCTCCAAAATATTGATGAAAATCATGTTCTTTTCCCTTCTGAAAAAGGACTTCCTTAGGTTTAAAAGAACTCAGTAATTTGTCAATATATTCATATGTTCCCTCAGCAGTCAAAAATTCTCCGGTAGAAATATCCAGAAAAGCAATTCCGGCCATTTTTCCATCAAAATGTAAAGAAGCCAGAAAATTATTTTCCTTATTTTCAAGTACATTATCATTAAGAGAGACCCCTGGTGTAACCAATTCCGTAATACCTCTTTTAACAAGGGTCTTAGCCTGTTTTGGATCTTCCAGCTGATCACATATAGCTACTCTTTTCCCTGCCCTTATAAGCTTAGGTAGATATGTGTCTAATGCATGATAAGGAAATCCGGCAAGCTCAATTGAATTAATTTTATTTCCTGATCTCTTGGTGAGTGTAATTCCCAAAATACCTGATGCTTCAACTGCATCATCTCCATATGTTTCGTAAAAATCACCTACTCTAAAAAGCAATATAGCATCAGGATTTTTAGCCTTTATGCTAAAATACTGTTTCATAAGAGGAGTTTTAATATCTTTTTTAGAGGTCACTTCAATTGATTTAAATATGTTTCAAAGTTATAATGCCACAAAGTTAAAAGTTCTTTATTCTTACTATATATGTTAGTTGTTTTTTGTCTTAATCCTCTAATCTCAAAAATTCCATAATCCGTACCTTTCTTACTTAATGAAATAAATATACCGAAATCTCGCCTTTTATTTTTAAGTCGTTTATTTGTCTTTATTTACAGTAATCTTTTCTATCAACTGTAGGGAGTGAAGTATTGACCTTACAAGCAACATACCTGCAATAAAATAAAATGAAAGACAAAAAGACTGAGGAATTTTTGACCGGTAAATAAAAAATAAAATAAGTCCTACAGACAATAAAGGCCAGTACCATTTAAGGCAAGGACGCCATTTTTTTATAATCCACAAAAGAATGAAAATAATATTAGGCGGAAAAGCCCACAATAAATTATAATTAGGACGCAAAGCAGGATGTTCGGAGAAAACAACAAACCATAACATACCAAAACCTATTAGTCCGGTAATAATAAATAAAAAATAATCTATACTATATACCTTCTTTCCCCTTTTGTATTCAAGAAAACTAAACCATAAAATAATCAGAAGTAAGACACAGAAAAAAATTTCAGGAGAATACTTCCACAAAAAAGATATATCATGATGCTCTTCCTTAATTAAAATATTCTGTTTTTTTACAAACGGACGTTCTTTGCCATCTTTAAGTATTTTTGCTCCGGCAAAATGTTTGTAAAGAAATTCCGGCAAAAACATTTCATTATAAGCAGAGGCTATTTCATCCGAAGGACTTCCAAGCACAAGCTGAATGGAAAAATCGAGCCATGGAATCTGCTTTTGATATTTAGTTACATACTGACGAAAAGTTTTCCCTTCTCCCTTTTTATCCTTAAATATTAATTCCCCGTCTGTCTGTTGTTTAAAAACATCTCTTATACGAGAAGAACAATTATCATTGAAAAAGTTATACCGGTATACACGATTTTCAGGTTTTGCATTATTCACAAGAAAATCCCAGACATTTTGCTCTTCATTCTGAGTTAAATCAAGTACCTGTTCTGTTATACTTCGTTTTTCAGATAAATAACTTCTGTAAAAATCACTGTAACGTTCTGCTGCCAGCATATAATCGGTCTGACCTTTGGCAAACCGGTAAACAAAATTTCCGGAGTTAAAGGAAAAGACACCGTAATTAAATACTATATCCAATTTTATAACCGGATCTTTTACACGTATGGCAGAATGTCCGTAAAGAGAATATATCTGATCACCTAAACCACATGTCAGAACACTAATTTTCGTCTCAGGACTTAACTTAATTGCCTTACATTCAACCGGATGAATTAACATTAAAGAAAAAAAAATACCGGCTATAATTTCTACTACTTTATTTTGCATCAGATGTAATCTATTAAAAAATTCTCTTTCCCAAAGATAGAAACAAAATCAACCTTCAAAAAATCGTTTTCATTTTTTATATACACATTTCGCATATCCCTAAAATCCGCAAGAAATTTAAGATATCTATTTTTATGTCTCTTCTGTGCAATTTCCTGTATAAACTGGATTTTTAAATACTCAACTTTCGTGAATTTATTAAAACTCTGAAAAATAACAATATACTGTAATGTTTGCCGATTTTCCCCTGAATCAGCATATGAAACCTAATATAAAAAATATTTTTATATTCATATACATAGCTGATACATAATACTATATTATAGGTTCCTCTGAATAAATCATTCAGATCCATGAAAAAATATTGTAATACAAAAATATTTATATAAATTTGCACTCCTAAAAAATAAATAAATTGCTCGGAATTTTAAAGAAACATGGTCGGTTGGCCGAGCGGTTAGGCAACGGTCTGCAAAACCGTGTACGGCAGTTCGAACCTGCCACCGACCTCAAAAAAAAAGCACTTTTAAAAAAGTGCTTTTTTTCATTAAATAAGATTCTTTAGGCATTTAAAATTTTCACTACAATTTTTTTTATCTTCATAGAATGTTCTGTCTGTAATCCAGGACGATGAACTTCTTTAGGGAAAAACAAAAAAAACGAATTAGGATCAGCCAAATAATATTTTCCTTCATTTTTACCGTAAAACTGAATATCATGTTCTTCATCATATGGACAAGCATTTTTTACTTCCGATAAAGGCATAATTTCCATTTCTTCAGTACCTTCAATAACATACTGAAGATCAATATATTTTTTATGAGTTTCCCATCGTGCATCTTCAGGTTTTTTTGATTCATATTCCTGAACCAGAGCAAATGCCTCCTCACCAACTATAGGATACTTACCAATTTCGATTTTCGACAAATCATTATCTCTTAAAAAAGAGAAAGTAGCCTTCCACAAATCAGGTCTTTTAAAAAACTGATTATAAAATTCTTCTGCATCCACTGAAGGATGAACATCAATTTTCAGGCCGTCTTTCCATTCTTTCAAGTTCAGCCATTTTTGCGCAATATTTTCCATATTATTCCTTTTCCTGTAAATTTACCAAAAATTCCACACCATTGAAAGACATGCGGTATTTATAAAAAATTAATAATAA
>JAENXA010000103.1 GCA_016649735.1 Prolixibacteraceae bacterium
ATTAATTTTATAGATTCTGCGCGCCTTGGAAATCAAAAAACTTTGCCTAAGAGTCTTAAAAATAATAAGGCAAGGAATACCTATTTCTTTTTGCCTCTGCTGCTTGGACTTATAGGTGCTTTCTTTCATTATAAACAAGACCAGAAAAATTTCTGGGTAGTAATGTTGCTTTTTATAATGACAGGATTGGCTATATTGGTGTATCTTAATCAGACTCCAAATCAGCCAAGAGAGAGGGACTATGCGTATGTAGGATCATTCTATGCTTTTGCAATATGGATAGGGCTTGGCGTTTTGTCTATTGTAAAAGAATTGAAACGACATATTCCAGAGGTAACCAGTGCCATTATTGTTACGTTTATATGTCTGGTTTTTGTCCCCGGTGTTATGGCTCGTGAAAACTGGAATGATCATGACCGTTCAGGTCGTTATACATGTCGTGATTTCGGAGCAAATTATCTTAATACATGTACACCAAATTCCGTTATTTTTACTAACGGAGATAATGATACTTTTCCTCTATGGTATGATGAGGATGTTGAAGGTATACGAACGGATGTCAGGGTGTGTAATCTTAGTTATCTTCAGACAGACTGGTATGTGGACCAGATGAAGCGTAAGGCATGGAAATCAGATCCTCTTCCTATTTCTTTTACTCCCGATCAGTATGTGCAGGGTAAGAGGGATGTCATTTATCTTATGAATGATCCCCGTATAAAAGGTCCTATTGAACTTAGTAAGGCTCTTGATTTTGTAAAGAGTGATGATCCACGGACAAAACTTGCAGAGGCAGATAATGCTGCTTATCTGCCTGTTAAAAAGTTTTTTGTTAAAGTTGATAAAGAAGCAGTAATAAAAAACAAGGTAGTACCGGAAAGTGAATATGATCAGATTGCTGATACTATATTTATTGATTTAAGTAATAGCAGTTATCTGGTTAAAGATGATCTTATGTTGCTTGATATGATTGCCAATAATAAATGGGACAGGGGAATATATTTTGCTATTACTGTTGGTCAGAGTCAGTATCTTAATCTCCAGGATTATTTCCAGCTTGAAGGATTTGCATATCGTTTTACTCCTGTAAAGACTATATCAGGAGATATGCAGACAGGCAGGGTTTATACAGATAAAATGTATAAAAATATGATGGAGAACTTTAAATGGGGTAATATGAATGATCCCAATGTATATATCGATGAGAATAACAGACGAATGATGATGAACATACGGAATAATTTTGATCGTCTTGCAGAGGGACTTATAGCGGAAGGAAAAAAAGATTCGGCAGTTAAGGTTTTGGACAGATGTGAAAAGCTAATTCCTCCTACAGTTGTACCATATAATTATTTTTCGCAAAAGATAGCCGAGGATTATTATGCAGCCGGTGCTAAGGATAAAGGATCATTGATGGTTACTGATATGTATAATTGTTTTAAAGAACAGCTGAGTTATTATTTTTCTCTTGATTCCCGAAATATGATGTCTGTAAATAATGATATTGAGCGTTCTTTATACATTATGAGGGAAATGGGAACTCTTACTAAAAAATATGGAGATAAGGACCTTTATAATGAAATTGATAATACATTTAATGAATATGCAAAAATATATTATAGTCCTTCGAAATAATGAAATGTTTTGATCCTCGAATAAGGTTACCTAAAATTTTTACAGGATTATTCCCTGATGCATTGTGGCGGGGATTTCCTGATGAAAAAACGGTATTTTTGACTTTTGATGATGGCCCTGTAACTGAGGTTACTCCATGGGTTTTGGAATTACTTAAAAAAGAAAATATCAGTGCCTGCTTTTTTTGTGTAGGAGAAAATGTAAAACGGAATCCGCAGGTATTCCGGCAGATTGTTGAATCAGGGCATCTTGTAGGAAATCATACATATCACCATGTTCAGGGGTTAAAAGTATCCGATGAAGAATATCGTAAAAATATAGAAGAGACTGATAATCTTATTCATTCCAGATTTTTTCGTCCTCCTCACGGATTAATGAAAAGAAGTCAGTATAAATGGTTGCGTGACCGCTATAATATTATTATGTGGGATTTGGTGAGCTGTGATTATAGACAGGACTGGAAACCGTCAAGAATAATATATAATGTAACTAATTATGTACGTCCGGGTTCTATTATCACTTTTCATGATTCACTGAAAGCAGAAAAAAATATGCGTAAGTCATTACCTGTGGTAATAAAAGAATTAAAAAAAAGAGGATATAGTTTTGGCAGGCTTGACCAGCTGGCAGACAGGTTTTGTAAAAAACAAATAATTTAGAAACGAATATAATGATGAATATTTTAATTGTAGGTTCAGGCGGCAGAGAACATGCACTTGCCTGGAAAATCAGTCAGTCTCCACTTTTGAAACAATTATATATTGCTCCAGGAAATGCCGGGACATCTCAACTTGGTGAAAATATACCGGTTGATGGTACTGATTTCGAAGGATTGAAAAAAATTGTTCTTGAGAAAAAAATTGATATGGTGGTAGTGGGGCCGGAGGTTCCTCTTGTAGCCGGATTGCATGATTTTTTTGACAATGATCCCCAATTAAAAAACGTTAAAGTATTTGGTCCTGGTAAAGAAGGTGCACAGCTTGAAGGAAGTAAAGATTTCTCAAAAGCATTTATGCAGCGTCATGATATTCCTACTGCATCATATCATACCGTCTCAACTGCAGAAGAAGGTATAAAAGTTCTTTCTTCAATGAAAGCTCCTTTTGTATTAAAGGCAGATGGACTTGCAGCTGGGAAAGGCGTCCTCATTATAGATAATCAAAAAGAGGCTGAATCTGCATTAAAGGAAATGCTGAATGGTAAATTCGGTAATGCCGGGAAAAAAGTAGTGCTTGAAGATTTTTTATCAGGTATAGAATTATCTGTCTTTGTGGTTACTGACGGCAAGAACTATTGTCTGTTACCTGAAGCAAAAGATTATAAAAGAATAGGTGAAGGAGATACCGGTTTGAATACTGGTGGGATGGGATCAATAAGTCCGGTACCTTTTGCCGACAAAGCCTTTATGGATAAGGTAGAAAAACGCATTATTCGTCCTACAATTGATGGATTGAGTAAAGAATCTATTGCATACGAAGGCTTTATTTTCTTTGGTCTGATGAATTGTGGAGGAGAACCTTATCTTATAGAATATAACGTAAGAATGGGTGATCCTGAAACAGAATCTGTTATGCTTAGGATTAAATCTGATCTTGTTGATATACTATCTTCAGCCGTAGACGGAAATCTTATTCAGGGATCAGTTGAGATTGATAAGCGAACAGCAGCTTCTGTTATTATGGTTTCAGGAGGTTATCCCGGAAGTTATAAGAAAGGAATTCCTGTAAGTGGCTGCGATGAAGTTAAGGACAGTGTTCTTTTCCATTCAGGAACTATAAATAAAGACGGACAGATAGTAACTGCAGGCGGACGTGTGATTTCTGTCAGTTCTTATGGCAAAAATATGGAAGAAGCTTTGACTGTATCCTTTCGTAATGTTTCAAAAATAAAATTTGAAGGCAGTTATTATAGAAAAGATATTGGATTTGATTTAAAATAGAATGATTCTAAAGATTTTAAAAAAAAACCGGTCTTATAATTTTATTCTGATCCTTCTTCTTATCGGCTTAATGGCTTTATTCTCATTTTTAAGAATTGAAGCATGTCCGTTTCTTGATGAAGGAAATCAGATGCCACTTTATGATTTTTTTTTACAGTGGGCAGGGTCTAATTATTTGATAAATTGTATTTTCTCTGCTACTTTTATTCTATTAATTTCTCTATTGCTTTTACGTTTAAATACTACGTTTACGCTTATACAGGAAAAAACATTTCTGGTCCCCTTTATTTTTGTTCTGATATTGGGGGGCTTTGTTTTTTTTCATACTATGCATCCTGTATATTTGGGTATATTGTTTTTATTATTTAGCCTTAACAGACTTTTTAATGCATGTACTAAAGATAGAGGAGGGTTGTCATTTGCTTTTGATGCCGGATTTTATATAGGAGTGGGGTCTCTGTTTTATTTTCCTCTTATCTTCTATTTTTTTGTAGTTTGGGCAGGATTGTTTAAGATTCATGGTCAGTTACATGGTCGATATTTTATTCTCTCATTATTAGGAACACTTTTTCCATGGCTATTGACCTTTTCATACTATTTTTTCACGGATACTCAATATCTTTTAAACCATATTGTTTATCAGAATTTCTATTCTTTAGTCAGTTATAAGGTACCTGAAATTAATTATTATATTTATTTAAGTTTTCTGGTTTTACTTACAATTATTTCAGGAATTTCTTTATTGTCGCACGTTAATAGTCAAAAAGTTGTTACTCGTAAATATTACGGAATTTTATTCTGGATTTTGATAGTATCTATAATAATATTCATTCTTGTTCCCTCGGTTTCCGAAGAAATCTTGGTGATAATAGCAGTTCCTTTGTCATTTATAATTTCAAATTTCATGGTTTCTATCAAAAAAGAAATTTTCGGAGATATTATCCTTCTTGTATTTTTTTGTCTGATTGTCTGGTTGCAGATTACTGCATAATCTTGTCACAGGAATTTATAATTCTGTTTTTTATTTTTATTTTTTTGCTATACCTAATGCGAGCAGGCTAACTTTTGCATTACAGCATGATTTTATGGCTGTGGCGCACGAAGCAAGAGTTGCTCCGGTAGTAACTACATCATCAACTATAATGATATGCTTATCATTAAAAATAACAGGATTGATAACTTTGAAGATATTCTGCACATTTTCCCATCTTTCGAATCGCGTTTTATGTGTTTGTGATATTGTATATTTTACACGTTTAATGTTGTCTTTTAAAACAGGAACATGAAAAGATTTTGCAAGACCTTTCGCAATATATTCACTCTGGTTGTATCCTCTCTTTTTCTCTTTTTTGGGATGCAGAGGAATAGGACAAATAAAGTCGGTTTTAGGAAAAGGTACAGAATTTAGTAGCTCTGCTCCAAAATGCTCTCCCATATATTCTCCCAGTTCTTTTTCATCTTTATATTTTAAACGATAAATTATATTTTGGTAATCACTGCCCTTTTTGTAATTAAAATAGGCATACGCTTTCTCTATTGGTACGGATCCGTAAAATAATTCTTCCATTTTATTTCCCATATTCATTCCAAAAAGAGTCCTTGGTAAATGTATCATACATTTTAAACAGATACATTCTTCTTTAGGAGATAACTTTTCGCCGCATACAGGGCATAGACGAGGGAAGAATAACTCTATAAAATCATCAAATATATTTCTTTTTCGTGCCATTTTTAATTGTAATAAACATACATGTTAATTTATGATTTTTTTTTGATAAATGACTGATTTTTTTCCAGTCGTAAAATCTGCAGGAAAAACATTGAAAAAAGTAATTGAAACGTATTATTAAAAGAAAAATAAGGTGTAAGAAAATTATTTAAATTTTCTATATTTGTGACTATTTTAAATACAGGAAAAACGGAAGTATATTATGAGTGATAAATTCCATGAATACAAACAGTTAAATTTATCGGAAGTAAATAAGGAAATCCTTGAGAGATGGGAGAAAGAGGATGTTTTCGAAAAAAGTATATCTGAACGTAAAGGACGTCCGTCTTTTGTTTTTTATGAAGGGCCTCCATCTGCCAACGGAATGCCCGGTATCCATCATGTTGTGGCACGCACAATTAAAGATATATTCTGCCGGTACAAAACAATGAAAGGCTTTCAGGTTCATCGAAAGGCCGGGTGGGATACACACGGATTACCTGTAGAACTGAATGTTGAAAAAAAACTTGGAATCACAAAAGATGATATAGGTAAAAAAATTTCCATTAAAGAGTATAATTCTACCTGCCGCAAAGAGGTAATGAAATATACAAAAGAATGGGAAGATCTGACAAAAAAAATGGGATATTGGGTTGACACGAAGAATCCGTATATTACCTATGACAATAAATATATTGAGACTATATGGTATTTACTCAGTGAATTATATAAGAAAGGATTATTATATAAAGGATACACAATTCAGCCATATTCTCCTGCAGCCGGGACAGGATTAAGTTCTCATGAGTTAAATCAGCC
>JAENXA010000031.1 GCA_016649735.1 Prolixibacteraceae bacterium
ATTGAGCCGGAAGATTAAAAAAGATCCTGCTTTTTAAAGATATTTGTAAAATCCATTCCGGCACTAATTAACAATTTGTGCCGGAATTTTTATTTAAGAACTATATATTATAGTTACGGTTACCGAATATTAAACTGCCAACTCTCACAATAGTACTTCCTTCTTCCTGAGCAATTTTAAAATCATGAGACATTCCCATTGAAAGCTCACAGAAATTCTGATTTTTATTAAAATATTCAGATTTCAGATCATCAAAAATTTGTTTTAGATCATGAAATTCCCGGTGAATCTGATCTTTATCAGAAGTATTAGTTGATACCCCCATTACTCCTGAAATTTCCACATTTTCCATTTCAGCAAATTCATCAGAAGAAAAAATATCTTCAGCTTCTTCTTTATTCATACCAAATTTTGTTGTTTCATTTGCAATAAAAAACTGAAACAGACATTTTATAACCCTGTTATTTTTTTTCGCTTCTTTATTAATAATCTTTAATAATTTCAGAGAATCAACACTTTGAATCATAGAAACAAAAGGAGCAATATATTTAACCTTATTAGTCTGAAGATGACCAATCATATGCCATTGAATATCATCAGGCAGAGATTCGTGTTTTTCAGTCAGTTCCTGCACTTTATTTTCTCCAAATATACGCTGACCAGCCTTATAAGCCTCCTCAATATCAGATAATGGTTTTGTTTTAGAAACAGCTACCAATCTAACAGAATCTCTTAGTTCACTCTTGATTTTATTTAAATTATCAACAATACTCATTATTATATTTTTAATTATTTGTAAAAATATATAAAATGCAAAAGAAATATCCACATTTTTAAAATACTTTCCGGAAAACCATCTCTATAAAATCATATAAATAATAACTACAATGTATAACAACTAATTTGAAATAAGAAGGGTTTAAAATTGATAATTCCATGCGTATTTTATTTTTTATAATTTTTTTAAAAAAAAAGTCTCATTTTGTTTTTCTATTCCAACATTTTTGTATTTTTCACACTTAATTGATTCATTTAAAAAAAACAAAACAAGGCATCTATAACATTAATTATCAAGACGATAAAAAAATGGAAACGAACAAAAAAACCAGAGTAATTAAAGATTATGAGAAACTGGACAAATCACTCAAGGAAAAAATTAAAAAATCTCATCCAAACGGCTATAATGATGACCTTGTTTTTTTCACAAACAAGGAAGGAAAGCTGGTAAGTGCTTTACCTTTTGAGACAGAAGATAAATATTATCTTGTTAGAATAACCACTCAGGAGGAAGTAGATATGATAAATAACGATGATGAAGATAATGACAACATCGCAATATCAAAAGAATCCCCTGCAGAATTTCCAAATCCCGATACAGAGGATGATCCGGATATTGAAATAGAATCTGATATTGATATTGAATCTGATATTGAATCTGATGATAATTTTGATCCTATGCCACAACCTTCTGTAAAAAACATACTTAAGAAAAAACAGGGTAAAAGAAGAAAAAGTACAAATCAGATATAATTAAAAAGCCGGAAAATAATTTCCGGCTTTTTAATTATATTCTTTAGTCCAATTTATGAATCACAAGACCTGAGCGAAGTTTAGGTTCAAACCATGTAGTTTTAGGAGGCATAATCTTACCACTATCAGCAATATTAATAAGCTGTTTCATAGAAACAGGATAAAGAGCAAAAGCAGCTTTCATTTCTCCGGAATCAACACGTCTCTGCAATTCGCCAAGACCACGGATTCCACCAACAAAATCAATACGTTTAGATGTTCTCAAATCTTTAATGTCAAACAAAGGAGTAAGAACATGTTCCGAAAGAATAGTAACATCAAGCACGCCAACGGGATCTTTCTTCTGACAAACTTCAGGTTTTGCGTTAAGGCAATACCAGTTACCGTCAATATACATACTAAATTCATGTAATTTTGACGGTTTATAAATTCTCTTTCCAACTTTTTTCACTGAAAATGAAGTTCCCAGCTTTTCAAGAATCTCTTCTGCACAATTACCGTTAAGATCTTTAAGCAAGCGATTATAATCAATAATTTTAAGCTGATTATCAGGAAACAGAACAGTCATAAAAAAATTATAAGGTTCTTTTCCTGTATGGTCAGGATTATTAGTTTTTCTTTCAAGGCCGATTCTTGCAGCAGCAGCAGTACGATGGTGACCGTCAGCCACATAAACAGATTCAACTTTTTCAGCAAATATTGTTTCAATTTTCTTATTTAACCCGGCATCCAATATAGTCCAGAAATGATGACCAAAACCATCCTCAGCCACAAAATCATAATCAGGCTCCTGCATTTTCACAATAGAAGAAACTATTTCATCAAGTTCAGGCTCAGATCTGTATGAAAAGAAAACAGGTTCCACATTAGCATTTAAACAATTAGTAAGAACCATACGATCTTCTTCCTTATCAGGACGTGTAAGTTCATTTTTTTTTATCACACCCTTCTGATAATCCTCACATGCAGCAGCACCAACAATACCATATTGAGTTCTGCCATTCATTGTTTGCGCATAAATATAAAAATGAGGTACATCATCCTGTATAAGCCATTTATTTTTCTGGAAATCCTTAAAATTATCAACAGCCTTTTTATATACAGTTTCAGAATGAAGATCAGTTCCTGCAGGACAATCAATTTCGGCCCTGGTAACATGAAGCAATGATTCTGGTTTTCCTTCAGCCATTTGAGCAGCCTCCTGAGAATTCATCACATCATAAGGAAGACAACTCAATTTTTCAATTAATTCTTTAGGAGGACGAAGTCCTCTAAACGGTTTTACTACTGTCATATCTATAAATTATTTAACTTTCGTAAGTCATAGCAAGCAAACATTTACCTGCGACAAGAATTATATAAACTGCGAAAGTTTGGTTAAATATTGTTTATTTTCAATATTAAATAAAAAAGAGCAAATCTGCACTATAACAGATTGCTCTTTCCATTAATATTATCAGACTATTTTTTAATGCTTAGCTTCAAAATCCTTAATAGTTTCAACCAAAGCCTTAACACTTTCCAAAGGCAAAGCATTATATAAAGAAGCTCTGAATCCACCAACTGAACGATGTCCTTTAACTCCTACCATTCCTTTTGATGTAGCAAAATCAAGGAACTCCTGTTCGAGAGATTCATATCCTTTAGCCATAACAAAAGTTACATTCATACGAGAACGATCTTCCTTAGCTGGAATATTAGCCTTAAATAATTTGCTCTCATCAAGAGTTTTATATAAAAGAGCTGATTTTTCCTTGTTTATTTTTTCCATAGCCGGAACACCACCAATACTCTTCAGCCATTTTAATGTCTGCAAAGCACCAAATACAGCCATTGTAGAAGGAGTATTAAACATAGACCCCTTACTAATATGTGTATTATAATCAAGCATAGTAGGAATTACACGTCCTGTTTTACCAAGAGCAGAATCCTTAACAATAACAAGTGTAGCTCCTGATGGGCCTATATTTTTCTGTGCTCCTGCATAAATCAGATCAAATTTTGAAACATCAACAGGACGGCTTAAAATATCTGAAGACATATCACCTACCAAAGGAATATTAACTTCAGGAATTTTGTTAAATTCAGTACCGTAAATAGTATTATTAGTAGTTATATGAAGATAATCAGCATCAGAAGGAGCCTTAATATCTTTAGGAATATAAGAAAAATTCTTATCCTTTGAACTGGCAACTTCTACTGTTTCTCCAACATATTTAGATTCTTTTATAGCTTTTGTTGACCATGATCCTGTATTTACATAAGCAGCTTTATTTTTTAACAGATTAAAAGGTGCCATTAAAAATTGCAAACTTGCTCCTCCCTGTAAAAAAAGAACAGAATAGCCCTCAGGAACATTAAGCAATTCCTTTACTAAAGCCATAGCTTCATCCATAACAGATTGAAACTCTTTACTACGATGTGAAATTTCCATCAGGGACAAATCAGAACCTGCAAAATTAATCACTGCTTTTGCCATTTGCTGCTTAGTGTATTCAGGTAAAATAGAAGGTCCCGCGTAAAAATTATGCTTCTTCATAATATTGAATATTATTAATTAAATTTATTTTTAATTCTATCTCGCAAAGTTGTAATTATTCATACAAAAAACTACCAAAAATCTATATTGTTCCAAACAATTAAAGATTAATTATTAATAGTTTAAATTTTCGACAAATATAGGATAAAAGACAATAGAATAAAAAATATCTAAGATCAAAGGTCTTTAGGTAAAACATTTATTTTAAATTATCTCACCAATAACCCCTAATTTATCTCTCTTTATCCGGGATTAAAGGTATAAGACAACCATCTTTATAAATAGGTATAATCGACGAATATTCAGATTGATGGCAAAATTCTATACAATCATCCAACCCATTTAAAGCAAGGCGGGATCTTTGTGCTGCCTTCTGAATATATTTATAGACATTTGGTTTTGCAATTGACCATAAATCCAGAGAAGCAGTAACACTGTCACAAATTGATTCGTAAACATCCGAAGACAATAATCTTTCTGCCAAAGCTCCTGCAAAAACAGCATCCTCCAAACTAAATCTATCTTTCCATGAAGAACATAAAATCAGGACAGGAGATTTCTGAGAAATAAGCCAGTTACTTAAAGAGGACAGATTCAGATAAGATCCAACAACCACAGCCTTTGAATCACATGACATCTTTATACAACGGGTACCATTTGTTGTAGAATAAACAATTTCCTTACCATACACCCTCTCCTTTGTAAAATTAAAAGGTGAATTACCAAAATCGGCAAAATCAAGAACTTTACCATCTCTCTCAGAGGCAACCATATATCCTTCGTCTTTCTTCTTTCTCGCCTCATCAACAGAAGAAACCGGAATAATCCTTTTTACACCATGTTCAAAAGCTGTACATATTGCAGAAGTAGCTCTAAGAACATCTACAATCACAACAATATTTTCAGAATCAGCATACTTCGGATAAGCAGCAGGAGAAAAACATGTTTCCAGTCGAAACTTTCTCATATTACATTTAAACAAAAGGTGTTTTTATAATTTCAGCTTTAAGAAGCTTACCTCTGGCCTTTACAAAAAGTTCAGTTCCTGTTGCATAAAACTCTTTATTAACATATCCCATACCAATACCCTTATTCAGCATAAAAGACTGAGTACCGGAAGTTACCCTTCCTATAACATTACCGTCATTATCAACAAGCTCATAACCATGACGTGGAATTCCACGATCTATCATCTTAAAACCTTTCAAACAACGTGTAACCCCTGCTTTTTTCTGAGCCAGTAAAACACTTTTATCTATAAAATCATTATGATCATTAAATTTGGTAATCCATCCCAGGCCCGCTTCAATAGGAGAAGTAGTATCATCAATATCATTTCCATAAAGACAATATCCCATTTCCAGACGAAGAGAATCACGGGCACCAAGACCCACAGGACTAATGCCAAAGTCTTCACCAGCCTTTATCACAGCAGAATATATTTTCAGCAAATCTTCATTATAACAATAAATTTCAAAGCCGCCTGCACCGGTATATCCCGTAGCAGAAATAATAACATTATCCACTTCTGCAAAAGATCCGGCAGTAAAATAATAATACTTTATATTCTCAAGATCAACATCAGTTAATTTTTTTAATACCGATAAAGCTTTAGGTCCCTGTATAGCAAGTTGACTAATATTGTCTGATGAATTTTCAAGAACAGCACCAAAAGTATTTTGCGAATTAATCCATTTCCAGTCCTTGTCAATATTGGCAGCATTCACCACCAGTAAATATTTTTCAGGTTCAAAAAAATAGACCAGTAAATCATCAACAATTCCACCCCTTCCGTTTGGAAGACACGAATACTGAGCCTGACCGGGTTTCAATACAGAAATATCATTTGTTGTAACAAACTGAATAAGTTCAGCAGCGCCGGAACCCTTTACCCAAAACTCCCCCATATGTGAAACATCAAATACTCCCACCTTTTGACGGACAGTCATATGTTCCTCTTTAATTGTTGTAAACTGCAGAGGCATTTCAAAGCCGGCAAAATCAACCATCTTCCCACCGTTCTGCCTGTGGATATCATTTAATAATGTCTTTTTCACTATCACAAAATTTTTGGTTTAAAACAGGCCATAAAGGTAAATATTTTTTATTCAAAAATTTTATAACAGAAAAAAGAAATAGTAGCAGATCTCCCCGGCACAAAGTTCCACTCACTATAAGGCACAAGATTACTACCCTGTGCCTTATTTCTTTTATTTCATTGATACAAACTTCAGTTTATCATTCTCAATGTCAATTTTTATATTTTTATCCGTAGAAATCTCACCTGAAAGTATTCTTTTCGACAATTCATTAAGCACATACTTCTGCAATAATCTTTCCACAGGTCTTGCTCCAAACTGAGGATCATAACCCATGACAGCCAGCCAGTCAACAGCACTTTCCGAAATTTCAATTTTTATATCCTTATTTTGCAACCGTTTAATAATACGGTTAAACTGAATTTTAACAATGGACTTCATATTTTCCTTAGTAAGAGGAGAAAACATAATTGTTTCATCTATTCTATTCAGAAATTCCGGACGTATTGTCTTCTTAAGTTCATTGAAAACCAACCTTTTTACCTGTTCTAAAATCTCATCTTTATTATTTTCATTTATCTTCTCATAAGCTTCCTGAATTAACTGCGAACCGATATTGGAAGTCATTATAATAATAGTATTCTTAAAATTGACCACACGTCCTTTATTATCAGTTAAACGTCCGTCGTCAAGAACCTGCAACAAAATATTAAAAACATCGGGATGAGCCTTTTCAATCTCATCAAACAAAACAACAGAATAAGGTTTTCTTCGTACAGCCTCAGTAAGCTGTCCACCCTCCTCATAACCAATATATCCGGGAGGAGAACCAATCAGTCTGGAAACCGAAAATTTCTCCTGATACTCCGACATATCTATTCTTGTCATCATATTCTCATCATTAAACAGATATTCTGCAAGTGCCTTTGCCAGTTCTGTCTTTCCCACTCCGGTCGTTCCCAAAAAGATAAAAGATCCTATAGGTCGTTTTTCATCCTGCATTCCTGCCCTGCTGCGACGAACCGCATCAGACACAGCACCGATTGCCTCCTGCTGACCAATAACTCTCTTATGTAATTCATCTTCCATATGCAAAAGCTTCTCTTTATCACTCTGCAACATCTTGGTTACAGGAATTCCTGTCCACCTTGCTACAACCTCTGCTATATCTTCAGCATCCACCTCTTCTTTAATAAGAAGTTGACCCTTCATATTTTTCATTTCATTCTGAAGGCCTGCGATTTTCTTTTCAGCTTCTTTTATTTTACCATATCTGATTTCAGCTACCTTTTCATAATCTCCGTTACGTTCTGCATTTTCTGCTTCAAGTTTTAAATTCTCTATTTCTTTTTTCTCATGCTGAATTCCATCAACAACAGATTTCTGGGATTCCCACTGAGCACGATATTTATTTTGTTCTTCCCGTAGATCAGCTATTTCCTTATCAAGAGAAGCAACCTTTTTATCGTCCTTCTCCCTTTTAATAGCTTCTCTTTCAATTTCCAGCTGCATCATTTTACGGTTAATTTCATCCAGTTGCTCAGGAACTGAATCCATTTCCATACGCAATTTGGCAGCAGCCTCATCCATCAGATCAATGGCCTTATCAGGAAGGAAACGATCAGAAATATAACGCTGTGATAACCTAACGCATGCAATAATAGCATCATCTTTAATCCTCACACGATGGTGATTTTCGTAACGTTCCTTTAATCCTCTTAGTATGGATATTGCACTCAAAGTATCCGGTTCATCAACCATAACAACCTGAAACCTACGTTCCAGAGCCTTATCTTTCTCAAAATATTTCTGATACTCATTCAATGTAGTTGCACCAATAGCACGCAATTCTCCTCTGGCAAGCGCCGGTTTTAAAATATTGGCAGCATCCATAGCACCTTCACCCTGTCCTGCTCCCACAAGTGTATGAATTTCATCAATAAACAAGATAACCTCACCATTAGCCTTAATCACTTCATTAATAACAGCTTTAAGTCGCTCTTCAAACTCTCCTTTATATTTAGCTCCCGCAATCAATGCTCCCATATCCAATGAAAACACCTGCTTTGTTTTAAGATTTTCAGGAACATCACCTTTTAAAATTCTACCGGCAAGTCCCTCAACAATTGCAGTTTTACCTGTACCGGGTTCACCTATAAGTACCGGATTGTTCTTTGTTCTTCTGGATAAAATCTGCAGCACCCTTCTAATCTCCTCATCACGGCCAATCACAGGATCAAGTTTGCCAAGCCTGGCCTGCTCATTTAAATTAATAGCAAAACGATTCAGAGAATTAAACTGATCCTCTGCAGTCTGACTATTCACTTTAGACCCCTTTCTTAATTCAGAAATTGCCATTTCAAGTTCTTTTCTGCGAATGCCACTATCTTTCATCATAGAAGAAACAGAATCTCCTGAATCAATTAAAGACAGTAATATATGCTCCACAGAAACATACTTATCTCCCATCTTTGCAGAGATATTAATTGCATTTTTCAGCATCTTATCCGTATCCCCGGATAAATAGCGCTCGCCACCTGAAACTTTTGGATAAGATTCTATTATCCTGTCAAGAGTCTGGCCGAATAAATCAAGATTTACCCCAAGTTTTTTAAGCAAAAAATCCGTTACATTTTCTGCAGAATGCATCACACCTTTCAGCACATGTCCGTTTTCAATAAACTGATGCTGGTTTGCCTCTGCAATCTTAGTAGCATATTGCAAAGATTCCTGCGATTTGATTGTAAATTTATTAAAATCCATAATGTAATATTTTATACGTTTTCTTAAATTTCTATACTTACTATAAAACTTATACTATTACCATTTTAAAAAAGAGAATATCGAATAATAATAACACAACATTTTATATCAAAATCAGCACCATAACTAAAAATCATATAATTACAAGACAATATGACGTATTATTTTTTGAAAAACCTGAAAATCAGGCATAAATTACACATATAGATGGTCTTTTATCTTTTAATCTTAGTTTATTTTAGTAAAAAAATATTAATTTTGTAAAAAAATAAACTTGAGTAGAATCTTAGCTATAGATTACGGTAAAAAACGAGTAGGAATTGCAGTAACTGATACCCAGCAGATTATCGCCAATAAATTAACTACCGTTCCTACATATCAAATATGGGATTTTCTAAAAGAGTACTTTGAAAAAGAAGATGTTGAAAAGGTGGTAATCGGTTATCCGCGTCAACTCAACAATCAACCGTCAGAATCTATAAGATACATAAATCCTTTTTTAAGACGTTTTCAGAAAGTATATCCCCAAATGCATATTGAACAGATAGACGAAAGATATACTTCAAAAATAGCTTTTCAGACAATGATCGATGGTGGATTGAAAAAAAAAGCCAGACAAAACAAAGCTCTCGTTGATGCCGTAAGTGCAACTATAATTTTGCAAACATATATGGACCAGGAAAAATTTAAAAAATGATATATCCTATTACAATCTACGGTGATCCTGTTTTACGTAAAATAGCAAAGCCAATTACAAAAGACTTCAAAGATCTAAAAGATTTTATAAAAAATATGTTTGATACTATGTATGTTTCAGATGGTGTCGGACTGGCTGCTCCACAGGTAAATAAATCCATTCGTCTTTTTGTTATAGATGCCTCTACTGCCGCATCAGAAGAACCTGAATTAAAAGATTTTAAAAAAGTCTTTATCAATGCCGAAATTTTAGAACGTAAAGGAAAAGAATGGACAATGAACGAAGGATGTCTAAGTGTACCAAATATACATGAAGATGTATCACGTCCTACTTTCATTAAAATTAAATATCAGGACGAAAACTTCAAAGAGCATATTGAAGAATACGGAGGCTTTGCTGCCAGAGTTATTCAACATGAATATGACCATATTCAGGGAACATTAATGACCGACCATTTATCTTCATTAAGGAAAAGACTTCTTAGCTCAAAACTCAAAGCCATTTCAAAAGGAAAAGTAAAAACTGATTACAGAATTATCATTCCCGGAAAAAAGAAATAACCAATAAATTTATTTCTTAAAAGGACCTGTATAAAAGACAGACCCAAGTATATTTATGTTTATACATTAAAGTTCATAAAAAATCATCTTTTTAAATACCTAAAATCAGCAGTGGCTTTTAGATATTGACTTTTACAAACATTTAAAGTAAATTAAACACAGAGAGTATCAGAAACATATAATATCTAATCTGTGCATCTTTTAAAAAATAATCCCTGCATTAAATTGCTGATAATTATAGCAATAGGAATTATAATTGCAAAATTCGGACCTGGCAACTATCTAATATACTATATAATTTCCGCTCTGTTTTTATTATTGATTTTAGAGCTTACACTCTTAAAAGGAAATGACAGAGAAACAATACTATCAAACCTATTAATCCTTATTTTATTTTCCATATCATATGTAAATGCTAACTCTGTAAAAGGAGACAGATATCCCATTTTCACTACCCCTCTGAAATTTACAGGAGAAATAACAGATATTCCTCAGGAGAAAAATCATTCCTATAAAGCAATTCTGCATATAATTAATTCTGAATCAGAATCACTTACAAATCAAAAAGTAATTGCATATTTTGAAAAAATCGACAGATTTAAGAATCTTGAGCCGGGAGATTATATTACAGGATCTTCATACTTCAAAAAAATAAACAATATAAATGATCCTTACGGATTTAATTATCGTGAATTTCTTGAAAACAAAGAGACATACTACAGCACATATCTTTCATCACAAAAGACATACACACAAAAAGTTGAATCCGGTTTTAATTTGTTGAAAATAAAAAAAATCAGAAAACATTTAATTAGTCAACTAAAACAAAACATTGACAATGACATGGTTTTCCAGATTGTTTCCGCATTAACTCTTGGGTATCGCAACGAGCTAAAGCCTGAAACACAAACCTATTTTACATCAGCCGGAGTAATGCATGTTCTCGCTGTTTCAGGACTCCATGTAGGGATGATTCTATTATTTCTAAATTTTGTACTTTCTTCATTAAAAAAAATCAGATTTGGAAAATATATCTATTCTTTACTGATATTAACCGGAATATGGGGATACGCATATCTCACCGGCTTCTCACCTTCAGTTCAGCGGGCCTCCTTCATGTTTACATTTATAATTATAGGAAAAAATATACACAGGTCGCTGTCTGTTTATAATTCTATTGCTGCTTCAGCTTTTTTTCTGTTAATATTTCACCCCGGGTTACTTTTTAATGTTGGGTTTCAACTTTCCTATATGGCCGTAATAAGCATAGTTTTCTTCTATCCCCTGTTTCGTAAGTTGTTATCTTCAAAAAATAAACTGTTAAAATGGGGAGAAGACCTTCTCTGCATATCCGTTGCTGCACAAATAGGAACATTCCCTATAGCTATATATTATTTTCATCAGTTTCCGACATATTTCTGGATAAGCAACTTTGTTGTAATTCCTGCAGCATATCTAATAATTGGAGCAACATTCCTTTTTTTTCTGTTTTCATCTATTTCCGGTATTGCTTCATTTTTCTCAATAATTCTTACATTTATAACAAAAGCAACTGTCTACATGTTAATTCAGATAGGAAAGCTACCATTTGCCCTGATAGAAGGACTGTCAATTTCAACAATACAACTAATTCTGCTATTGTCCCTCATTTTTTTCATCATGTTATTTATTAAAAAAAATTACCAGCCTTTTTTTCTTATTTGTTTAATATTAACCTGTCTTATAGAAACCGACGAATTTATTCAAAAGATCAG
>JAENXA010000020.1 GCA_016649735.1 Prolixibacteraceae bacterium
ATTGCTTAACGAAAAAAGAAAAGAAATGGCTGCAGGATCTACTTTGAATATCCTCATTATGCTCATCAATCATACAGATACTATAAAAGAGGTTCAATTAAAAATCAACACGCCGGGCAATAGCTGGAGACAAATTACGGATTATTCATCTACACTAATAGAAAAAAACTCCAGTTTAAACAAGATCATTAGTATACACATCCCAGAAAATACTAAAGCCGGCGACTACTCCATTAAACTGGAGGCATTCGAAAAGCAGGGGAATCAACCCTTCGGGAAGGTTAACATCCCCATTTATGTTAAGCCCCGGTATGAGATCCGCGTTGATAAGCTAAAAGCTCCGCGTTATTTGTTTTCGGGTGATACCCTGGGCGTAAAATTTCTGATCCGGAATTTATCCAATCTGGACGTTACGGTAGCTGCCACCATAATCAATGGTAAGAAACCGGAAAACCGCAATTTCAGGATCCCCGCGGATTCAGACATTCTCACGAATGTAACGGTATCCGTCCCGAAAGACCTCAGCTATTATACGAAGCAATATGTTACTTTGACGGCTTCCATTACTGACAAACCTGAAATGGAGAGTTCAGGCTCCTATTCGTTTGACATTATCCCCTCGGGCAATGTTAAATTCGATGGATATAACCGGTTTCCCGTGAAGGTTTCGGGCATACTTGTCACCGACAACCGCAAGGAGAAAAGAGATTATGGAACAATGTTCGACATTCGGGGAGGTGGGCTTCTGAATGAGGCGAAAAATCGGAGACTGGAATTTCATCTTCGGGGTCCTGATCGCAGCGGAAATCCAATCCTTGGTTTGAATGATGAATATTCTCTTAATTACAGTACTTCAAGGACCAAAATTTTCTTAGGGGACAATAATTACCGTTTAAGTGATCTGACAGAGTCCTCCAGGAGCGGGCGGGGTATTGAGCTGCGTCACAACTTTGGTAAGCTGTCGGTTGGTACTTTCTTTCATTCTCCCAAATATTACCCGGGAATCAAACAGATATTTTCTATATACACAGACTTGAAAATCAGCCAGAAAACGCGGTTCTTGGCCGGATACCTTGGTAAATTCAATTCCGAAAATGAAATTGCCCACCTGTTTTCCATTTCAGGATTTATCAACCCGTTTTCGTGGGGGAACACAGAGTTTGAACTGGCGGGGGGACAAGAACTGGGCTTAATGGCCAAGGCTTACAGGGTCACTTTCAATATCAATAAATCTATCTTTGCTTCCCATTTCAGCTATACCCATGCTGACCCCGGTTTTCCAGGTTATGTTACAAATTCAAGTTATCTCTCCTCAGGAATCACGGCCAATCTAAAAAAGAAGGTAAGCCTATCCCTGAACTACGACCTTAACCGCTCCAATTTAGCTTTGGACACCATATATGCAAATGCTCCTTACAGTAAAAACCTTAACGCTATGATCAGCTACCGGATGAGTCCGAATAATTCGGTAAGTGTTGGTGCTTATATAACCGGCCTTGAAGACCAGGCTGCGAAACCCCTCTTCAATTATAAAAAATACAACGGTCGGATTTCTCTACAAAGCAAGTTCAGACGAATCAATCTGAATATTCAGGGAGAACTCGGAAAAACAATAAATTTTCTTGAAACTAAAAGCGGGGAGTTGACAGATTTTTACAATGGCAATTTTTCCTTGAAATACGCGTTCAACAAATCCATTTCAGCTACCGGGTTTGTGAATTACCAAGGCGGGCAGCGATACCTTATCACTGGTTTTCAACGGTTCTATTATGGGGGATCGCTTCAGGCCAACTTGAAAAAAAAGACTTATGTTTCGTTCAATTACCAGAATAACTATGAATTGAAGGAGTATTACCGTGACAGGAGTCTTTTGTCATTACAGATGCATCTGCAGTTGAGTCCTAACCATGAATTTGAGCTGAGCACAAATTACAATCTGGTCAAGAACTCATTAAACAAAAAGGAATTAAGCATACAACTTCGCTACACTTGTACTATCAATATACCATTATCAAAGAAAAAGGATGTCGGTAGCCTAACCGGGAAAGTTATCAATATGGGAATAGAACAGGTTGATGGCATTATGTTCAATCTGAACGGAAATATCGCGATGACCGACAAGAACGGGAGTTTTAAATTTCCGATGGTTAAAGTCGGGACCTATATTCTGGCGATGGATGAATCGAGTGCCGGATTAAATACCATTGCCGAGGTTCCCGGACCTTACCGGGTAACGATCGAACCGGGCATGAAGACCCGGTTTGAGGTATCATTAACACGGTCGGCACGAATCAGGGGGCGTCTGGTTATCCAGCAAGATGAAAAAAGTGGCAAAAAAGGCTATTATCCGGTAAAAGAGGAGATCGAAAACCTAATCATTGAAGCATCGAATGGAACGGAAACTTTCAGGGTATTAACCGGAAGAGACGGTACATTCAGTTTTGACGACCTTCGGCCCGGGAATTGGCATATTAAGATCTATCCTAATGGCATTCCACCGGGATACCAACTCGACAGTGATCAATTCAATTTCAATCTTACAATGGGTAAGGAGGAGAATGTAGATGTAATCATACATAAAAAATCACGGAAGATAAAAATCCAGAAAAATTTTTAATATCGGAATAAAAAATGAAATCATTTAAGTGCATATTGTCGTTAATTACCTTTACACTAATATTTCTATCGGGTTGGGCACAAAATGGCAATAATATATCAGTTACAGATCGCAGTTCTGTGTCAATTGACATGTCATCTTTAATCGCAGCCGGAATACATAGCGAAAAAATTGTAGACAACACACAATGGCTTAATTATTCTCTTGATGTAAATCCCGCTGAACCCTTATCTTCAGTCTCTGTATCAATAGCTTCCGGAACTGTGCCGAACGGAATAGATCTCTATATTCAAGCCGGTTATTATAAAGGATCCGGTCGTGGTAAAATGGGTCGGCCAACAGGGAAGATTCGGATTGATAATGTGCCCAAAGTACTGATTAATGACATTGGTAAAAGCTTTACAGGCAATGGAAAACATCAGGGTCATCAACTTGTTCTTTCTATGATTATTACCGATTTTTCCCTTCTGCAGCCCGGTGATTATACGATATATATTCTTTACACTCTTAAACAATAACATTTACGAAATGGCTTCAAAAAAGGAAACTCCAAGGCAAAAGATGATTGGCATGATGTACATTGTTCTTACGGCTCTGTTGGCCTTGAATGTTTCAAAAGATGTTCTTAATGCATTTTCCGTGGTGAATGATAGCGTATTGTTAACTAATGAAAATTTTTCGCAGAAACGTATAAGTGTTTATAAGGACTTCGAAAACAATTATTCTCTTAATCAGATTGAGGTTGAACCATTTTGGGACAAAGCTAAAAAGGCTAGGATTCTATCTGCTGATAT
Organism: Prolixibacteraceae bacterium; assembly: GCA_016649735.1. Classification (GTDB taxonomy): domain Bacteria; phylum Bacteroidota; class Bacteroidia; order Bacteroidales; family Prolixibacteraceae; genus JAENXA01. Next base: position 3,412 of record JAENXA010000020.1, read on the forward strand.
GGTTGAATATATTGAGAATCTTCGTGATAATCTAATCTCAACAACAGAAAATATTTCTTTGGATTCTGTAGGAAACATTCATCATCTTCTTAAGTTGCAGAAAAGGGATGATTACACAAGTCCGACTAACTTCCTAATTGGAAGCCAGGAGAATAGTTCAACCGGAAAAGCCAGAGAACTTAAGAAAAAAATTATTGAATACCGGGAAAATATGATTAATCTGGTTGATCCTAAATATAGAAATCAAATAAGGATCGGATTGGAAACAGAAGGTGATTTTGTTGACGCTTCAGGCAAAAAACAAAGTTGGGAATTTTACTATTTCTATGATGTCCCTCTGGTTGCCGACATTCCTATCCTCAATAAATTTATTACAGAAGTCAATAATGCCGAACTTGAAGTGGTCAATAACCTACTGTATGCAATAAGTGCAGACGATTTCAAATACGATAGAATAGAAGCCAAAGTTTTGCCAAAATCAAAATACCTCTTTACCGGTGATCAATACGAGGCCGAAGTTATTATTGCTGCATATGATACAAGTCAGAGTCCCAATGTTTACTATATGAGGGGTGTAGATTATCTGCCTGTTTCGAGGAAAGACCAGGCAACACTAATATCCAGCCAAAATGGACGGATAAAATTAAATTTTCCGGCATCTTCGGCCGGCCTGCAAAAATATGCAGGCTTTGTTATTGTTAAAAATAATTCCGGGAGTGAAAATACATACCATTTCAATAACGAATATATTGTATCCCAACCATCACTGACAGTTTCTGCAACCAATATGAATGTGCTTTATGTAGGAGTAAACAACCCTTTGTCAATATCTGTTTCCGGAGTTCCCGGTGAAAATATTTTCCCTATTATTTCGTCCGGTACTCTTAAACCGAATAAAAGTAAGGGTGGAGGGTGGATAGCAACCGTTTCTTCCGGAAGCAGGCAGGCGACAATTGAGGTCTCAGTAAAAATTAATGGGAAGATGAAGAGGATGGGATCGGAAATCTATAGAGTGAAAAACCTTCCGGATCCTGTTCCTTACATTGCCAGCATAAAAGAGGGATTTGTCAGCAAAGATAATCTAATCGCATCCGGAAGAATCATACCAAGAATGCCTGACGATTTTGAATTCGATTATTCTTTTCAAATTCTTTCTTTCAAAATGACTATGCAAAGGGGTTTCAATATGTATCATTATGAATCTAAAAGCAGTAAACTTACCGATAAAATGATTACTCAAATCCGGAATACCAACCGGGGGCAGAATATCATATTTGAAGATATTATTGCTCTTGATCCGGATGGAACCAACCGGACTCTCTCTCCGCTTATTATTACCATTCAATAAATTAATCGATGAAACAACCATTAATATCAGTTATATGAACAAACAAAAATTAATACAAAAAAAAGGGTTTAAAAAATTATTGGCGAAACTGTACGGTTTTGGTGCATCAGTCGTAATTTTAGGTGCACTGTTTAAAATTCAACACTGGACCGGGGCGGGTTTTATGCTTACAGCAGGTCTTACCACAGAGGCTATTATTTTTATCATTTCTGCGTTTGATACAGAAGAAGACTCTGATCAAGTTTCTTCAAAAAGCAATATCAATAAGGAAGTTAATGCAAAAGAATTCTTGCCACACGAAGAAAAAAATAATGTTGCTGTTCAAGACGTAAGCAGTTCATCAGCTCTTGCAAAATTCGATGAGATGCTTGTGAATGCCGACATTACTCCAGATTTGTTTATGAATCTTGGTGTCGGAATGAGAAAACTTGGTGAAACTGCCATAAATATCAATTCTATGGGCGATGTTTCCGCAGCTTCAATAAAATATATGAATACTATAAGGGTTGCTGACGAATCGCTTGAGAAACTTGCAAAAACATATCAGACAACGATTATAAAAGTAATTGACAAAACAAAAATTAAATATCGAAATATTGCTGAATCAATATCAGTAATTGAATCTGGAACTAAATCGTATCAGCAACAAATTGAAATACTTAACAATAACATTTCATCTCTTAATGCAGTATATAAAATACAAAGAAAGGGAACGGAAGAATATCTTAATGATCTTGCAGAATCTGCCGCTGATACAAAAAAATATCACGAACAGATAACAAAACTCAATGATAATCTGTCGGCGTTGAATAATGTTTATGGGAATATGCTTTCAGCAATGAAAGTTAAATAAAAAACCTGCAATCTTTAGAAATTGCAGGTTGACTATTAATTATGTATGGGTTTTAAAATATTTTTTAGTGGTCCGATGGAGATCGAACCAGCATTGGTGTTATCCTTTTCTTTCTTGGACTCCTCCCGTGAGGATGCATCAAGCTGGGAGATGGCTTCCATTATTTCTGTTTTAATTCCGATTCCTCTAAATTGATACTTTTCTGTTTTCATTTAGACCCTTTTTAGGAGTCAACTTTTTTCAGGGAAAGACACTTAGTGTTGGCATCAATATTGTGTTATAAAAAGTTTTCATTTTGTTTCTATTGGTAAAAGTTTTAAAAACTTTATTATTTCATATAATTAGGTATTTTTGTTAATTCATTGGAAATACAGAATATTTATATTGCATATAATATTACTACAGCGAAAAATAACAGAAGAAACAGGCATTATATGAAAGATTTTACAAAAGGTAAGGAGGCCGGTTTACTTTTAAAATTTTCTCTTCCCCTGATTTTGGGGAATTTTTTTGAAAATCTATATAATATTGTAGACAGCATTATTGTAGGTAATTTTTTGGGAAAAGAAGCACTGGGAGCAGTAGGTGCATCTTTCCCTATTATTTTTGCACTGATTTCACTTGTTATTGGTATTGGTTCTGGAGCCTCAACTGTCGTTTCGCAATATTTTGGAGCAAATCAGACTGAGAATGTCAGACGTACAATTGATACTGTTTTTATTTTCTTTTTTATTGTCTCTATTATTATTTCTGCTATAGGAATTATATTCAGCAATGATATTTTTTCTTTATTGAAACTGCCTGAAGAGATGATGTCGGATGCTAATAATTATCTTCGTATATATATGGGCGGTATATTTTTCTTCTTTGGTTTTTCCGGACTCTCTTCTATACTCAGAGGCTTAGGCGATTCTAAAACGCCATTTTATTTTATGATAGCCTCTACTATTGTTAATATATTTCTGGATCTTTTATTCGTTATGGTTTTCCACTGGGGAATTAAAGGTGTTGCCTGGGCTACAGTTTTATCCGAAATAGCTCTCTTTGTTACCGGTGTTATTTATCTGAATATAAAACATCCGTTAATTAAACTTTCTTTAAGAAAATATATTTTCGATAGTTCAATATTTAAAAGCTGTATAAGGATAGGTCTGCCAACAGGAATTCAGCAGTTTTTGGTTGCTATTGGAATGATGACAATAATGGGTATAATAAACAGTTTTGGTACTAATGCAGTAGCAGCCTATACCGCAGCTATGAGAATTGATTCTTTTGCAAAGATGCCTGCCATGACTTTCAGCTCTGCTTTATCCAGCTTTGTGGGACAGAATCTTGGAGCTTTTAGGGAGGATAGGGCTAAAAACGGATTAAAGTTTACTCTTATTTTTTCGCTTGTATATTCAGCTGTGATTTCCACAATCATTATACTATTTGGCGGTTTTCTTGTTCATTTTTTTACTTCTGATCAGGCTGTAATTGAAATTGGGCAGAAATACCTTGTTATTGTTTCTTCCTTTTATCTGTTATTGTCAGTTATGTTTACACTTATCGGATTTCTTCGCGGAGCCGGAGCTACTCTTATCCCTATGCTTGTTACTATTGCTTCTTTATATTTTCTTAGAATCCCGGCAGCTTTGTTCCTGTCAGGTAAAATTGGTGTTGATGGAGTATGGTGGTCATTCCCTCTGGGATGGTTAGCAGCTGCTGTTTTTCTTGTTATTTATTATTTTTCAGGGAAATGGAAAGGTAAGACAGTTATTACCTAAATTACGTATTTTGTTATTCTGTTTGATTATGAGATGTCTCATTTATGTCTAACAACATAATCTTATTTTTGAAAAGATTAAAATTTTTGATACTTTTGTATAACAGGACAGGACAGTACAGGATAATAATTTATTGCAAAAAAATGTATTTATTAGGTTTTGATATTGGTAGTTCGTCAGTTAAAGTTAGTCTGGTGAACGGTGAAACGGGAGATTGTGTCGGTTCTTCTTTCTCTCCAAAAAAAGAAATAATTATTTATTCCAGTAGTGCAGGATGGGCCGAACAGGATCCTGAAGAGTGGTGGGACAATTTAAAAATTGCATTATGTGATGTTTTGCATTCGACTTTAGTACCTGTGGAAGAAATAGAATCCATTGGTATTTCTTATCAGATGCATGGTCTTGTACTTCTTGATAAAAACAATCAGGTACTTAGACCGTCAATTATCTGGTGCGACAGTCGTGCAACAGAAATTGGAAATAAGGCTTTTAAAGAAATAGGCGGAGAAAAATGCTTGTCAACTCTGCTTAATTCACCCGGAAATTTTACAGCATCTAAGCTTAAATGGGTGAAAGACAATGAACCTTCTATATACGAAAAGACAGCGCATTTTATGCTTCCGGGGGATTATATAGCTTATCGTTTAAGTGGTGAAGTTCAGACAACTGTCGGTGGTCTTTCTGAAGGTATTCTATGGAATTTTAAAGAAAATTGTCTTTCTAAAATGTTGCTGGATTATTATGGAATTGACAGTAATCTTATTCCGTCAATAGTTCCTACTTTTTCAATACAATCGGAACTTTGCCGGTCTACAGCAAAAGAACTTGGTCTTAGAGAAGGAATAAAAATCTCATATCGTGCCGGGGATCAGCCAAATAATGCATTATCTTTAAATGTTCTTAATCCCGGAGAAGTAGCAGCTACAGCCGGTACTTCCGGAGTTGTTTATGGAGTTAGCGATGAATTAAAATATGATCCTAAATCAAGGGTAAATACTTTCGCTCATGTTAATTATACAAATAAAAACAGACGTCTTGGAATTCTGCTTTGTATTAACGGAACAGGTATTCTTAATTCCTGGTTAAATAAGAATGTAGGAGGATCTTCAATCTCTTATGAAAAGATGAATGAAATGGCAGCATCAGTTGCTGTTGGCTCTGATGGTCTTATAGTTTTGCCTTTTGGAAATGGAGCTGAGAGAGTTCTTGAGAATAAGAATCCGGGAGCTGTTATTTCAGGACTTCAGTTTAATACACATAATACATCTCATCTTTTTCGTGCAGCACAGGAAGGAATAGCCTTTTCATTCCGTTATGGAATGGAGATATTAGAGGAAACCGGAATGGATATGAAAGTGATACGTGCAGGTATGGCAAATATGTTTTTAAGTCCTGTATTTAGGGAGACACTTGCCGGAGTTAGCGGAACTACAATTGAATTATATAATACAGATGGCTCTGTTGGTGCGGCAAGAGGTGCGGGAATTGGTTCGGGTTATTATAATACACCATCTGAAGCGTTTACCAACCTTAAAAAACTTGGGGTAACAGAACCTGATTTAAAAAAGAAATCACAATACGAAGATGCTTATGAGCAATGGAAAGTGCAATTAAAAAGAGATTAAGAATAAAAATAGGTTTTTAGTAAAGAATAAAAAAATAAAAAATAAAGCTATGGATTATTTTAAAGGTAATAAAGAGTATTTTCCGGGTATCCGGAAAATAAAATATGAAGGTCCGGAATCAAAGAATCCTCTTGCATTTAAGTGGTATGACGAGAATCGTGTAGTAGGTGGAAAGAAAATGAAAGATTATCTTCGTTTTGCTGTTGCATACTGGCATTCATTCGGTCAGGATGGCGCTGATCAGCTTGGTGGAGGTACACATGTATATCCATGGTCGACAGCAAGCGATCCAATGGATCTTGCGAAAAATAAATCAGATGCTGCATTCGAATTTATTACAAAGATTACAGCTCCTTTTTATTGTTTTCATGATGCAGACCTTGTAGGTGACGGAACTGTTTTCGAAATTGAAAAACGTCTTAGCCGGTTAATTCCTGTTTTAAAAGAAAAACAGGAAGCTACAGGAGTAAAACTTTTGTGGGGAACATCCAATGTATTTGCCAATGCGCGTTATATGAACGGTGCTATTACTAATCCTGATTTTAATGTATTGACAAATGCAGCTGTACAGATTAAAAATGCTATGGATGCTACTATAGAATTAGGCGGTTCTAATTATGTATTCTGGGGTGGACGTGAAGGATATATGAGTCTTCATAATACAGAAATGCAGCGTGAAATTGATCATCTTGGAATGTTTTATGGTATGGCTCGTGATTATGCCCGTAAAAACGGATTTAAAGGGACTTTTTTGATTGAACCAAAACCAATGGAACCTACAAAACATCAGTATGATTTTGATTCATCTACTGTTTGTGGATTTCTTAGAAAATATGGACTTCAGGATGATTTTAAAATTAATATTGAAGTAAATCATGCTACTCTTGCAGGACATACTTTTACTCATGAATTAAGAGTTGCTTCAGAAAATGGTTTTCTGGGCTCTATTGATGCTAATAAGGGAGATTATCAGAATGGATGGGATACTGATGAATTTCCTTCAAATATCAATGAGGTAACCGATGCAATGCTCGAAATTATACAGGCAGGAGGTTTTGTAAACGGAGGTTCAAATTTTGATGCAAAAATACGTAGAAATTCTACAGATCCTGAAGATTTGTTTATTGCTCATGTCAGCGGTATGGATGTGTTTGCCAGAGGATTACTTATTGCAGACAAAATTCTGCGTGAATCAGATTATTTGAAATTACGTAAAGAACGTTATGCTTCTTTCGATTCAGGTAAGGGTGCCGAATTTGAAAATGGGAAACTGAAATTGGAAGACATATATAATATAGCAAAAAAATCAGGAAAAGAGCCTGCTGTTATAAGTGGAAAACAAGAAATGCTTGAACAACTTATAAATAGTTATATTTTTTAACTTATATAAAATTAAACTGCCGGTTTGTTTCCTATTATGGAGATACCGGCATTTTTTCTTAAATCCGGGATAGTAAATTAAGAATAAAAAAGAGAATGTATTTTATTTTAAGAATCCTTAATAAGGAAAGATTTAATATCCGGTTATGAAAAAATAAACTTATGAAAAAAAAATCTAATTCACAGGGAAGTTTTGCTTATTTAATGGGTATTACCATTGTAGCAACACTGGGAGGCCTTTTGTTTGGTTATGACACGGCTGTTATATCCGGTACTGTAAGTTCTATAAAGCATTTTTTTATTCTTCCTTTAGAATTGTCTGAAACAGCTACTAATTCAATGCTGGGTTTTGTGGTTTCCGGCGCATTGATAGGATGTATTGTGGGAGGCGCATTGGGTGGACCTGTGAGTTCATATCTGGGAAGAAAAAAAGGACTGATACTTGCTGCTGTTCTTTTCCTTCTTTCTGCAATAGGATCTGCTATGCCGGAATTATTTATTGCTCCAATTGGAACTGCTGACTATACTTTTGTATATATTTTTATAGCATACAGAATTTTAGGTGGAATAGGTGTTGGTTTGGCATCAATGCTATCACCTATGTATATTGCTGAAGTTGCTCCGGCAAAAATACGGGGAAAACTTGTAGCATGTAATCAGTTTACCATTATTCTTGGAATGCTTGTTGTTTATTTTGTAAACTATTTTATTTCACTTAAAGGAAATGATCAGTGGCTTTATAATACCGGATGGAGGTGGATGTTTGCATCTGAAGTTATTCCTGCTACTCTTTTCCTTGTATTCTTGTTTTTTGTTCCGGAAAGTCCAAGATTTCTTGTGTTGAAGAATAAAAAGGAAAAAGCTCTAAGTATTCTTTCTCATATTAATGGTAGAGATATTGGTTTAAATGTTTTGGAAGATATCCAACATACAGTTGTTTCCAAATCCGGAAAAATATTTTCGTATGGTGTTGCTGTAGTTGTTGTTGGAATTTTACTTTCAGTATTTCAGCAGTTTGTAGGAATTAATGTTGTACTATATTATGCTCCTGACATATTTAGAAAAATGGGATCAGCCACAGATGTAGCATTTCTTCAGACTATTATTGTAGGTATTATTAATCTTTCTTTTACAGTTTTGGCTATTTTTACTGTAGACAAATTTGGAAGGAAACCATTAATGGTGATTGGTGCCGTAGGTATGGCTGTCTTTATGTTTGCTCTTGGTATAACATTCTTTATGAAATCCGTTGGAATGGGAGCTCTGATATTTATGTTAGGATATGTAGCATGTTTTGCTATGAGTTGGGGACCTGTTACATGGGTGCTCTTATCGGAAATATTTCCCAACAGGATTAGAAGTAAAGTTATGGCTATTGCTATAGCTGCACAATGGATTTCTAACTTGTTGGTATCAGTGACATTTCCAATGATGGATGACAGTTCGTTTTTGGTAGGTTTGTTTCACCATGGTTTTACTTACTGGGTTTATGGATTAATGAGCATACTTGCTGCGATTTTTGTATGGAAATTTGTGCCTGAAACAAAAGGAAAAACCCTTGAACAGATGGATAGTTTGTTTGAGAAAAAATAACAACATAAAATTTTTGACGGTTTTCTGTCGAATGTCATAAAAAAGAAGCACTGTAACAGGTGTTTCTTTTTTGTTCCAAGATTAATAACGATGGAGGACAGGAAATTTCCTTATCTTTATGGTAATAAATATTAAAACAATGAAAGACCGTATTGGATTTGGCTATGATGTACACAAACTATCAGAAGGAGAAGAATTATGGCTGGGAGGAATATTAATCCCTCATGAAAAAGGAACTATAGCTCATTCTGATGGTGATGTTCTTATACATGCTATTTGTGATGCTATGCTTGGGGCCGCAAAATTGAGGGATATAGGATATCAGTTTCCTGATTCGTCGGATGAATTTAAAAATATAGACAGTAAAATATTACTTAAAAGGACTAATGATCTTATTCATGGAAAAGATTATAAAATAGGTAATATAGATGCAACTGTTGTTGCACAGCGGCCAATTTTGAAAGATTATATACCTAAGATGGAAGAAACTCTGGCTGAAGTTCTTAATATTGATGCTGAAGATATTTCAATAAAGGCAACTACATCAGAAAAATTAGGATTTGAAGGTCGTGAAGAAGGAATATCCGTTTATGCCGTGATTATAATAGAAAAAAATTAAAATAGGGGTTGGGCTTTATTTATTAGGTTAAGAATACCTGACAGAAGATAAATTATGAATAAACGGAAAGATATTTGTAGTTATTTTTTTATATTTGAATAGAATAAAAAGTCATAAACCGGTTTTATATATTGTGGATTTAAGAAAGTATACAAAATTATAATATTAATAGTATGAAAAAAGGATGTGTCGTTTCGCTTATTGTTGCAGGAAGTATAATAGTATTTTTGCTTATTATGTTTTCATGGGGAAAAGGAATGTATAATTCTATGGTAACACAGGAAGAGGGGGTTTCGTCAGCATGGTCACAGGTTGAAAATGTATATCAGCGTCGTGCCGATTTGATTCCTAATCTTGTAAGTACAGTTAAAGGATATGCTGCTCACGAAAAAGAAACATTGGAAGGAGTTGTGGAGGCTCGTGCTAAAGCGACCTCTGTAAATATTGATCCTTCAAAAATGAATGCAAATAATATTGCAGCTTACCAAAAGGCCCAGGATGGACTGAGTTCTGCATTGAGCCGATTGATGGTGGTGGTTGAAAAATACCCGGATTTAAAGGCAAATGAAAATTTTTTGGATCTCCAGGCTCAGCTTGAAGGAACAGAAAACAGGATTGCTGTAGAACGCCGCAAGTTTAATGAGACGGCTAAATTGTATAATATTACAATAAGAAGATTTCCTAACAGTATGTTCGCCGGGATGTTTGGCTTTTCGAAAAAAGACTATTTTAAGTCTGAGGCAGGTGCTGAGAAGGCACCTAAGGTTGAATTTTAAATAGTAATGTCTTGATTTGCAAATGACGGTAAGAACATTTTACTAATATTAAATATGAAGAAAGAAAAAGTAATAGCAGCAAAAGATTTTTTTTCTGATGAGGGGAAAAAGAAAATAATCAATGCAATTAAAAAAGCTGAATTAAACACATCCGGTGAAGTAAGAGTACATATCCAGAATTTTTGTAAACGAAACTTGATGGATGATGCTGCATACTGGTTTAAAACATTGAAAATGCAGAAAACAGCAGGCCGTGATGGGGTACTGTTTTATTTAGCTGTCGTTGACCGGAAATTTGCCATATTAGGTGATGCGGGTATAAATCAAAAAGTACCTGATGACTTTTGGGAAACAATTAAGGAAAAAATGGCTTCTGAATTTAAAGAAGGAAAATTTGCAGAAGGGCTGGAAGATGGAATTTTGATGGCAGGAGAGCAACTGAAAAAATATTTTCCTTATCAAAAAGATGATGTAAATGAATTACCTGATGATATTTCATTCGGTGAAAAACAATAAACAATGATTAAAAGAATAATTCTTTTCTTTCTTATATTTTTAAATTTTTCGTGGGCTTTTGGTGATAATATACCCGAAGCTCCCAATCCACCACGTCTTGTAAATGATTTTGCGCAGGTTCTAAGTGCTGCACAAAGAGATCAGTTGGAAATGCAACTTGACACTTTTGCACAAAGAACCTCAACACAGATTCTTTTGGTAACTATGAATACTCTTGATGGAGATACTCCATCTGATTTTTCTTTTAAATTAGGAGAAAAATGGGGAGTTGGACAAAAAGGAAAGGATAATGGAGTGGTTATTCTTTATAAACCCAAAACACAGAATGAACGCGGACAGGTATTTGTCGCTGTGGGATATGGACTTGAAGGAGTGATTCCTGATGCTGTAGCTCACAGGGATATCGTGGAAAATGAAATGATTCCCCGTTTTAAAACAGGAGATACCTATGGCGGGCTGGTCAGTGGAATTAATGTGATTATGGCCCTTACGTCCGGAGAATATACAGCAGAACAGTATCATAAAAAAGTTTCGAAATCAAATGGATCCGGTGGTTTAATATGGATTATCCTGTTCTTTATTTTTGCTTTCATAATTCCTTCTGTCGGAAGAAAAAGGAAAACAGTGGATATGGGAGCAAGAAGGGGAGGACTTCCTTTTCTTTTCTTTCCCTTTATGGGAGGAGGATCAGGATCTTCAGGAGGAAGTGGCTGGAGTGATTTTTCAGGTGGTTCAGGTGGTTTTGGTGGTTTCGGTGGTGGTGGTTTCGGCGGCGGCGGAGCCGGTGGTAGCTGGTAAAAGGTATTTTTGTTATTTATCGGAATAATCAGGATTCTTTATTTTTTTGGATTTATGATGGTATTTTTATCCTTTTGGGGATATATACCTCATAATGATGCTCTGTATATAAGGTGCAACTGTCTGTTTTTGATATACTGCTAATAATTTCCTCTGTTTTTCTATTATTCTGACATGAAACAAGGATAACTGATAAAATAAGTATAATTATTTCAATTTTGAAAGTTTCTTTTTGTTTCATCGAATTTGGTTTTTTTTATTACCGGATGTATTAAGTATCTGCGATTTTTTAATTCTTAATTTGTTTTCTTATATAATTAAAGAAAAGTAATCCCACGATTATGCCACAGCTGTTTGCCATCATGTCATAATAATCAAAAGATCG
>JAENXA010000140.1 GCA_016649735.1 Prolixibacteraceae bacterium
AGGATTGGTTATTTTTTTCTGAACCAATTTTATCGTCTTTTCGATAACAGGACTTATAAACCTCCTGTTTGAAACAGAAGGACGATTACTCACAAAACCGGGATCAGAAAAAACAGAGGCACTATTAACATAAGGAGTAAAAAGCATACCTCCCAGAGCCATCGAGTTATATTTTAAAAATTTTCTACGTTCCATAAAATCGGATACAATTATTCTTATAAAAATACAAAGTTAATTTATTAACAGTCATACATTAGAAAAACGATCTTTAAAATATTAAACGAATGTAAAAAATAGTTAAAAAACAACATTTTTAAAATTATACAACAGCAAGATCTTTTAACAGCACCATAGATTCTTCTGCAAGTTTCTATGCTACTGCAATACTCTTGGGTAATAATACCCGCTCTTTTTCACCGACAACTTTTGTATAAGGATTATCAAATAATCCCAGTCTGATACTACAAATCCGTCAAAGTTCCATTTATTTTTCAGAACCTCAGTAAGTGTATAATAATTTGCCGTGGCTGGGACACCGTTAATGTCATTAAATGCACTCATTACTGTAGAAGCCCCTGCGTTTAAACATGCTTTATAAGGAATCAGATAAGTTTCCCAAAGCGACTGCCGGGCATGTGCCTGGTAGACAAATTAAAGTTCTTTGAAAAACAGTCCTTGCGGACAATTAAGAAAGTTTAATTAATCACCAGATTTTGTTTTGGGTATTTAAAGTATTGTTTCTTTTCAGAAAGAAACATTCCTGACATAACAGTCAGAGGGCCTAATCTCCCAAGAAACATTAGAACCATAATAATACTTTGTCCACCATGACTTAAAACAGAAGTATCAACTATTGATAAACCTACAGTTCCAAAAGCCGAAAAAGTTTCGAAAAGCAAATTAACAGGATTTTTGTCCTTATCAGTTATAAGAAGAAAAAAATAACTTATAGAAATAAATACAAATGAAAGGATAATAATCACCATTACACGAATAAGGGTTTCTCTGCCTATTTCCCTATTACCAATCTGTAAAGAAGAACGTCCGCGGATAAAGGAAACACAAGTCTTTATTGCAAGAAAAAATGTAGTGGTTTTAATTCCGCCACCTGTCGACCCGGGAGAAGCTCCTACCCACATTAAAAACATCATAAAAAAAACAGTAGGAGTAGTCCATTTTGTCATATCAACTATATTAAATCCGGCTGTTCGGGCAGATACACTTCCAAAAAAAGAAATGAGCCATTGTTTAAAAACAGAAATTCCCTGAAGACTATTGTTTTTTTCAAGGAAAAAATAAACAACAGTCCCCGATACCAGAAATATGGCAGTAGAATAAAGTACAATACGATAATTAATATTATTTCTCAGAGGATGCCAACGTAATTTCTCCCGTTTCAATCCGGGAAACAGACCGGCAAAAACATTTCTTATAGTTTTAAGCAAAATCAAAATAACAGGGAATCCCAGACCACCGAAAATGATCAGCATTCCAATTGTTACAATAAACACAGTGTTTCCCTGAAGAAAAGAAGCTGTCATTCCCCCCTCAACAGTTGAAAATCCGGCATTACAAAAAGCAGAAATAGAATGGAACACCGAAAACAATATTTTGTTTCCGTAGAAATCATTTCCCAGACTAGAATATATAACACAGGCACCAATAAATTCTATTAAAAAAGTAATTATGATAATCTGCATCAGAATTTTAAACAAACCATCAAAAGCATCAGAAGAAACCATTTCCTTAATCAGCAACCTATCTTTAAATGTAGCACTACCGGTAAAAAAATATCCGAAAAAACCGGTAAAAGTCATAATCCCAAGTCCTCCAATTTGTATAAGGCATATTATAATAAGCCTCCCTAATTCTGTAAAAGACTGATTAACATCAACAACCGTCAATCCTGTCACACATACAGCACTAACAGAAGTAAATAATGACTGAAAATAAGATAACGGCTGTGCCTGAGCTTTCGGAAGCATAAGCAATCCTGAACCCAGAAAAATCATAAACAAAAAACTCAGCACAATAAGAAGTGCAGGATCTACCTTTACAGCATTAATTTTCTGAAAAACAAAAGACAGTCTTGTAATAATCAAAAACAAAATAGCAACATTTATAACAACAAAATTAAATATATCGCCAAACAATCCAAGATAAAGAGTGCCTCTGTCAATGTTATACAAAACGACAGCCAGAAAAGCCATAAAAATAAAACCGTCAATAATCCACTGTTTTTTATTCCTTTTTCTCAGAACTAAAATTTCAGACAGATAACTGGTATAAAATAAAAGATACAGTATGATCTGTGCATAATAATTGATTTCTTTAGAAATTTGCTCATCTTGGAATCCAAAATGACTTATAAACAAAAACACATAGAATAAAGATACTACAGCAAATATAAAAGTCATTAAAACAGAAAGATACCTGCCAATAACTTTAAAATTATCCTGTAATAAAAAATATTGCTTGAAATATTTCTCCTTAATTCTGTAAAAAATCACATCAATAAATATTAATTTCCTTATTAGATTATCTACAAACCCTATCTTATGCTTTTGATCTGATTTTTAGTTTTTGTCCCGGTTTTATATCTTCATCTTCCATCTGATTTAGCTGCATGATATCATTATTCGATATTCCCGGAAATTGTCTTGCTATAGACCACAAATTATCTCCATGTCTTACTGTATAATACAAGTAATCAGAATTTCCCGGGTTATTATTCACCGTCACAGAAGAATGCGCTGAGGTTTCTGGTTCTGTTGACGAAGAAGCCTTTAAGTTCGCATAAACTTCCTTTTTTGACGATGGCACAAAGATTGCAAGTTTCCGGCCTTCACGAATAAGGCTCCTGTGTATATTATTCCAATAACGCAGATCGTTAATACGTACATGATATCTTTCTGCAATCTGCCCAAGATTATCTCCGCGTCTTATTTTATACAATATTCTTGTTTTCCCTTTTACCGAAGTCGTAGAATAATGTGTATACCGTCCCTGAGGAATCTTTATTTCATTATTTGGAAAAAGTTTTTCCCGATTATAAGCATATACCTCTCCCTCCCTGTCAATGTAATCTTCAATTTTATCAATAGGAAGACACAACGGATAACCTTTATCTTCACGGGCAGGAATAATCTTCAAACGATACTGGGGATTTAAAGAAGATAATTCATCTTCCGGAATATTCAGAATTTTGGAAATCTGGTTAAAATGAAGATAATCATGTATCATGATAGTATCAGTCACCATAGGGAAATCGGGATAATGTGGTTTTAATCCATATTCTTTATAATAATTCATCACATAAGCAACTGCAATAAAAGCAGGCACATATCCTCTGGTTTCACGGGGAAGATTATAGTATATCTTCCAATAATCATGAGTTCCTCCGCAACGGCGAATTGCTTTATTAACATTACCGGGACCGCAATTATATGCAGCTATTACCAAATGCCAGTCGTTATATATTTTATAGAGATCACTTAAATATTTTGCAGCCGCCTCAGTAGATTTTACAGGATCGCATCTTTCATCAACAAAAGTTCCTATATTTAATTTATACATCTTCCCTGTACCATACATAAATTGCCATAATCCAACAGCATTTGCCCTTGATCTTATAGCCGGATTTAAAGCCGACTCAATAATAGTCATATACTCTAACTCATGAGGAAGATTATATTTATCAAGAATTTCCTCTATCATTGGGAAATAATATGAAGATAAACCAATGACAGACTCAGTAAATGTTTTCCGTTTAATAAGATAAAGCTGTATAAAATTCTTTACTGTCTTATTATAGGAAAGATCAACATAAGAATCTATTGATTGTAATTGTTCTACGTACACAGAATCCGGGGAAGTAGAGGCTAACGGTTCTGCTTCTTTTTCTTTTTCAGATAAGACAAATGAATGCTTAAAATACCATGTATTCAACATACTGTCAATATGGTCAGAAAATAATACATTTAAATTTTCATCAGGATAAAAAAATTTAATTTTACATGTATTTAAAGAATCATTTAAAGAGACCACCTCTATCTTTCTTATACGGTTTAGTGAATCTTTTTTAAAATCTTTTGCACCTGCCCATTCTGAAAAGCAAAAAAGCAAAATTGTAATTAATTGTATCTTCCTCATAATATGGTTTCTTATAGCCCCTCCCAGAACACAGTATATCTATTCTAAACATAACACTTATCACTGTTTCCAGTACAAACAAACGCCTGAGCAAATAGGAAGGTAATTTTTAATATTTTTATTTATTATCTATTTTTAATCTAAAATTTTAATACACACTGAAATCCTATCATATTCCTGTTCATACACAAAGAAGATTGTGGAATCCAGTTTATTGTTAAATCTTCACTTATATCAAAATTAAAAAAATTAGCATCTACCGAGGCATCTAAAATATTCGCAGCATACAAAACAATTGTTCCTATAACACAAAGATTCCTGTACCTCAGCGAAGATTCCTTAGCCGTACTTAAACGGCTGGTAAACTGTTCAACCTCACTCGCATTTGTAAAATCCCATGTACCTTCTATATCCAAAGCTTCATATGATTTAGTTGTAGGATCACTGTCAAT
>JAENXA010000162.1 GCA_016649735.1 Prolixibacteraceae bacterium
AAAACTGATAAGCAGAAGGAAAGAACACAAAGCCAATATGCAGGAAGATTATCAATTACTGGATGATACTTATCTTCAAAAAAAGAAAAAAGAAGCCATGAATGACTGGATTTCTCAAAAACAGTCTAAAACTTATATCCATATTGACGACTCTTATGCTAATTGCAATTTTAAATTCAAAAACTGGGAAAAACAATAATATGTTTTTTCTGCATTACAAAATTTAGTTTTCCGGATACAAGGAAAAGCAATATGATTAGTATTGACAAAAAAATTATTTGTTTTATTTTTTTAATAGCACCTTTATTTGTTCATGCACAAATAATAAAGACTATACAAAAATCTGACACAACATCAAAGGTTTCTATTCAGCCAAAAGATTCTGTACAGACCATATCAAACGGACAGCCAAAAACTACAGAACAGAGAAAAAGAGTAAAAATAACACATGCCGATTCACTGATACATAATAAATCTTTTGCCAATAACATTCAGCGTCTGATCGGTAATGTACGTTTGCGTCATGAACAAATTGTAATATTTTGCGACAGCGCATACTCATATGCAGACACAAACATGGTTGACGGTTACAGTCATGTACACATAATAAAAAGCGATACACTTCATCTCTTTGCTGACTTTATAAATTACAATGGAGATTTGAATATTGCCAAAGCAAAGGGACATGTAAAGCTAATTAACAAAAAAACCACTCTTACTTCAGATTCACTTAATTATGATATGAATGCCGGAATAGGCTATTACAATAATTACGGAACTATAAAAGATTCAACATCCACCCTTCACAGCAAAATAGGTGAATATCATGTTAATAATGACAAAGCATTTTTTAAAACAAATGTACATGGCACAGCCAATGGGTATACACTAAAATCTGACACGTTAATATATCAGCCAAAATCAGGCATTGTATCCATTGTGGGACCTACCAATATTTTTAACGAAGAAAATAATCTTGTTGCCTCAGAAGGAACTTATAACACAAAAACAGGGAAAGCAGATTTATTTAAACGGCCTGTTATTACCCGCGAAAACAATAAAATTATTGCAAATACCATTTATTACGAAAAAGCAACCGGAAACGGTAAAGCATTTGGAAACGCAGAATTATACGACCTGAAAAATCATATAATTGTAAAAGGGAATCATGTGGATTATAACGATTCGCTACAAACCGCTATGGCAACCGATTCGGCGCAACTTATCTATTACTCAGAAAGAGATACCTTCTTTTTACACGCTGACACATTATCATCATGTCCCGACGACAGCATTCCCGAACAAAAAATTTTAAAGGCATACTATCATGTAAAATTTTTTAGAAAGGATTTGCAGGGAAAATGCGACTCCATGGTTTATCTTACCAGAGATTCAACGACACAAATGTTTCACGAACCCGTTATCTGGTCTCAAAGCAATCAATTATCAGCAGATTTCATAAAAATTGAAACAGATGATAAAGATAATAAAACAGCTTATTTAAATGATAACGCATTTATAATAGCCCGCCAGGACACAGGATTATACAACCAGATAAAAGGAAGAAAAATGATCGGGCATATATACCAAAATAGTCTCTACAAAATATATGTAGACGGAAACGGAGAATCTTTATACTATGCCACTGATGACAACGGAATTTTTGGACTAAATAATGTTAAGTGCAGTAGTATAATGATATATTTAAAGAATAGTAAAATCAATAAAATCAATCTCATATCTTCACCGGAAGGTACTCTTACACCAATAGGCGAACTTTCAGAAACAGACAAAACACTATCTCATTTCATTTGGATGGATGATATCCGGCCAAAATCACAATACGATATTTTCAAATAAATACTACAAATAAAATAAACATAAATAAAAGAGACGCAAAATATTGCGTCTCAAAAAGTGATATTTTACAAGTCTGAATAACAAAAAAGAATATTAATATTCATCTTCATTAAAAAAGAAGTCTTCCTTACTGGGATAATCTGGCCATATATCTTCTATACTTTCATAAACCTCTCCCTCGTCTTCAATTTCCTGCAAATTTTCAATCACTTCCATTGGTGCACCTGAACGAACTGCATAATCAATTAATTCATTTTTTGAAGCAGGCCATGGTGCGTCTTCCAGCTTTGAAGCTAACTCTAATGTCCAATACATAATTGAAATTATTTAAATTTTTAGCTATTCCTATTTTTTGCGAATATATATAAAAAATCATTCCATATAGTATAAAAAATCTAATTATTTATTTTTTTCCCAAAAAGTTTCTGAAATTTCATTATCAAGATTAAACTTTAGGGCCAAAACAAATAAATAATCAGATAACCTGTTAATATACTGTATTATGCTATTATCAACAGGAATATGCTCCGACAAACGCACAATATCTCTTTCAGCCCTTCGGCAAACAGTACGGGCAACATGCGAAAAAGCAGAGGCCTCACATCCGGCAGGCAAAATAAAATTAGTAAACGAAGGAATTTTCTCTGAAATTCTGTCAATTTCTATCTCCAGATCTTTCAAATCATCAGAAAATTGTAATTTTTCATTCTTTTGAGAATCATAGGATTCTTTTTCAGAGCCACCGGATTCTTTTTCAGAAAAAACAAACGGATCAGCATTAAGACATGAACATATCCCGAATAAATTCGATTGAATCTTTTTCAAAAATCCATTGTCAAAATAATCCTTACATTTAGAACGGATAACACCTATATAACTATTAAGTTCATCCACAGTTCCGTAAGTTTCAAGTCTGATATCATGTTTTTTCACCCTCTTACCTCCAATTAATCCTGTAGTACCGTCATCACCAGTTTTGGTATAAATCTTAATTTTTTTTTTCATCTCTTAAGTTTTTAAATGATCACTATGCACTTTTGTAAATATAATAAACATAAAAGAGAGATTACTGATAAAAAATTAAATTCCACTTAAAAATCCGGTTATCTTTTTTTTATCTTTGTGTAAAACAGAATTCAAATTTAAGTATGTCAGATGTATTAGACCAGGAAATAAAATATTTACCGGGTGTTGGCCCCAAAAGAGCTGAACTTTTAAAAAAAGAGCTCAACATATCAACATTCCGTGATCTGATGTATTATTTCCCCTATAAATATATTGACCGTACGCATTTCTATAAAATCAGAGAGCTGGATCTCCAACAGCCATACGTACAGGCAAAAGGAAAAATCAGAACCTTTAATCTTATAGGAGAAGGTCGCAAACAAAGACTCACAGCCGAATTTTATGACGATACAGGAAGCATTGAGCTAATATGGTTTTCAGGAATAAGATATATAAAACAAAATATTCTACCCGAAAAAGAATACACCGTATTTGGAAAACCCTCAGCATTTAACGGGAAAATAAATATAGTTCATCCTGAAATGGAATCAGAAAACACAGAGGTCATATACACCGGAATACTTCAGTCTTTTTATAACACCTCAGGACTTTTAAAAAAACGATATATAACCAGCCGTGCATTAAACAAGCTACAATATACTCTGGCAAAAAGTACAGAAGGGAAAATAACAGAGACCCTCCCCTCCTTTGTTCTGGATAAATTTCATCTGCTCGATCTGGCCAAAAGTCTTAAAGAAATTCATTTCCCTGAAAATTCCAGAATCCTGCAGAAAGCAATATTCCGGTTAAAATTTGAAGAACTGTTCTATATTCAGATGAAAATACTTTTACTAAAAATAAAAAGGCAGGAACATTTCAAAGGATTTGTATTCTCAAAAGTCGGATATAACTTCAATAAATTCTACAACAACAATCTTCCATTTGAACTTACTAATGCACAAAAAAAAGTCATAAAAGAAATCCGTCATGATCTTGGCAGTGGTAGACAGATGAACCGTCTGTTGCAGGGAGATGTAGGAAGCGGGAAAACTCTGGTCGCTCTTATGGTATCACTTATAGCATTCGACAACGGATATCAGGTAAGCCTAATGGCTCCAACAGAAATCCTGGCACAGCAACATTTTCAGACAATAAAAAAATTTCTGGAAGGGATTCCTATTAATATTGGCCTTCTTACCGGTTCAGTAAAGACTAAAAAACGAAGAGAAACCCTTGAAGGTATAAAAACAGGAGAAATTCAAATACTAATAGGCACGCATGCATTAATTGAAGATACAGTAGTTTTTAAGAA
>JAENXA010000200.1 GCA_016649735.1 Prolixibacteraceae bacterium
ATTTTATTTATCCTCTGACAATGAAATAAAAATTAATAAATTGACAAAATTATGAGTGGAATGGGTATGATTTGGATTATTTTTATTGGTTTTACAATCCTTAGTTGGGTTGTCAGTTCCAGTTTAAAAAACAGGTTTAAGAAATATTCTAAAATTCCGACAGCTAATGGTATGACCGGACGTGATGTTGTTGAGAAAATGCTCAGGGATAATCACATTACTGGAGTGAAAGTTGGTGCTATATCAGGTCAGTTGAGTGACCATTATAATCCTGTTAATAAAACGATTAATCTTAGCCGTGATGTTTATTATGGTAACAGTATAGCTGCGGCTGCTGTGGCTGCTCATGAAACGGGTCATGCTTTGCAGCATGCAGAATCATATGTACCACTAAAAATAAGATCGGCTATTGTTCCTGCTGTAAGCTTCGCTTCAAAATGGATGCAGTGGGTGTTGCTGGCAGGAATTTTGCTTATGAGATCTTTCCCGCAATTATTGTTGTTTGGTATATTATTGTTTGGATTAACCACATTATTCAGTTTTGTGACGTTGCCTGTTGAAATTAATGCCAGTCATCGTGCTCTTAGCTGGTTACGTGAATCAGGTATTACTACTTTGGATACTCAGGCTCAGGCTTTTGATGCTTTAAAATGGGCTGCTTATACTTATGTGGTTGCTGCATTATCATCTCTTGCAACACTACTTTATTATATAATGTTGTTTAATCGCAGAAGTTAGCTTTTATCAAAGACAAAATTAAGGGAACTATTTAATTTAATAGTTCCCTTAATTTTGTTTATTTTATTCCTTTCATCATTCTTTTTAGCCAGGGAGAAACGGCAATTAGAGCTATGGAGATGATGGCAGACTGAATGGCGATCATCCAGAAGACTTGAATGTCAATTTGAAATACATTCTGTAATTTAATGGAAATTGCTTTCATCTGTGAGGCCATGAAACTGCCGGCAGCAAACGAACACATCCAAATTCCCATCATCATGGCTGATATCTTTTGAGGTGATAATTTTGTTACCATGGATAGTCCGATAGGTGAAAGACAAAGTTCTCCCCATGTAAGAATGAGGTAAACAACAAACAGCAATAATGGACTTACAAGAAGAGGTGATCCGTTTACTGCTCCTGTAATTGATTTTGTATAACCTATTGCCATAACTACAAATCCCACGCAAAGAAGTATCATCCCCCATGCAAATTTCATTGGGGTGCTGGGATTTAATTTATGTTTTTCGAGTTTTGTCCACATTAAACTAAAGAGCGGCGCGAAGACTACAATTAATACGGCGTTTATACATTGAAACCATGATGCCGGTATTTCCCAGTTGCCGATCATTCTTTGTGTGTTGTCTCTTGCAAACACATTAAAAGTGGATCCAGCCTGTTCGTATCCTCCCCAGAAGAAAATATTAAATATTGCCAGTACCATTATTACTCCCACACGACTCCATTCTTTTTTTCCTTTTGTTCCACCTATAATTTCGCGGAGGAGATATACAACGGCTGCTATGATTGTAATAAAGATAATACCGTTGCCTACTTCCTGTGGAACATATTTCCATCCAAAAATAAAGATGAAGACAATAGCTATTATGGATATACAATATCCTAAGATTTCTAACCAGTCTTTAATTGCCAAACGTAACTGATCTTTTCTTTTTGGAGGCATACCTATATGTTCTAATGTATGACTTCTAAAAAGGAACCATGTTGTACCAATCAGCATACCTATACCTGCTGACAAAAATCCATAATGCCATGCTACCTGCTCACCCAGTCTTCCGGCTATCAGAGGAGAAAAGAATGCTCCTATATTGATTCCCATATAAAAGATAGTGAATCCTCCGTCTTTCCGCGGGTCATTATTGTCATATAACTGACCTACCATTGTAGAAATATTGGGCTTGAAAAATCCGTTCCCTAGAATTAAAAGTCCAAGACCTGAATAAAACAGTGTGTGACGTAAAGCCATGTCATCACCTGGCAAGGCTCCTGCTGATATTAAGAATTGCCCCATGGCCATTGTAAGACCACCGATATAAATACATTTCCTTTCTCCCAGAAGTTTATCTGCGAGTATACCACCTATAATAGGAGTGATAAATACAAGACCGGTAAAAATTCCGTAAATAGTGAAGGCATCAAGTTCACTCATCCCGAATCCGTTTTGGGCATATGTTGCTGTTAGAAACAATACCAGCAGCGCCCTCATTCCGTAATAGCTGAAACGTTCCCACATTTCGGTGGCGAAAAGGGTAGACAATGCTATAGGATGGCCGAAAAAGGTTTTTTGTTTAGTTATATTCGTAGTATTCATATACGGATTAAAATCATTGATAAAAAACCAAATATACCAAAAATCTGTAAACTAATATTTTTAATTTCAGGTTCTTTGTTCTCTTTTAATTAAATAGAGTTATTTTTATTTTTTATTTCAAATAAGTACAGATAATATTTAAATGTAACGAACATGAAACTTTTTACAGCCAGCCAGATAAGAGATATAGATATTTATACTATGAAGAATGAACCTATATCAGGCATTGATCTTATGGAACGTGCTTCTATAAGTATATCAGACTGGATGTCTGATAATCTGTATGTTAAAAATTCTTTGTGGTTTTTTGCAGGACCTGGAAATAATGGTGGAGATGCACTCGCAACTGCCAGAATTATGGCTGAAAAAAATTTTAATTGTGAGGTCTTTCTTGTTAATCCGGGAAAAGAGCTGAAAGGTTCTTCTCTAATTAATTGGAATCGCCTGGAGAAACAGGGGAAAGTTAAATTAAATGTTATTAATTCGATTTCTGATTTAAAATCTGTTCTTTCAACGGTAATTGTTGTTGACGGATTGTTTGGCTCGGGACTTAACAGAAAAACAGCGGGGCTTTTCCGTGAAGTTATTGACGTAATTAATAATTCAGGGGCTAAGGTGATTTCGATTGATGTCCCCAGTGGTCTTGAAGGAGAGGATAATTCCAATAATGATCTTTCGGGTGTAGTTAAAGCAGATTATACTCTTACACTCCAGTTTCCAAAAATAAGTCTTCTTTTCCCGGAGCATGAAAATATGACAGGACAGATTGAGGTTTTG
>JAENXA010000061.1 GCA_016649735.1 Prolixibacteraceae bacterium
AAAAGTAAAATGGGACATGGAAGAAGCCAGCGAGTGGGAAGCTGAATTCAAGCTCTCCGGAAAAGAAACTTCTGCCTCATTCGATCTTTCGGGAAAATGGCTCGAAACAGAAACAGAAATTGAAGAAAATGAGATTCCTGCTACCGTAAAAACATCCATCGAGAAAGAATATAAAGGAGCCAAAATGGGAGAAGCTTCATGGATTGAAACACCTGATTTTAAAGGCTACGAAATAGCACTAAAACAGAATGGTAAATCTTTCGAAGTTCATGCCACAAAAGAAGGTGTGGTTCGAAAAACAGGTGAATAGGATGATTAATAATTATATTAAATATATAATTCCAAATTACGCATTAAAAGTAAAACATGAACTTAAAGTGATCTATATCAGTAATTTAAACTTCCAAATTTCGCTATTGCGTAATTTGGAATAATGGAACTTTCAGTAAACCAATTGGTAATAAAATTGTCTGTATAAAATCGAGTACTAAAAATGAAAACAAAATGAAAAATCTGATTTCAATTATCTGCATTGCTGTTTTGCTTAGTAGCAGCCTTTTTTCAGGTGCTCAGTCAACGTACAAAGTAGTGAACCAAATTCATCTCGAAGGTGATGGAGGTTGGGATTACCTGACGGTTGACGAGGCGGCTGGCCGTTTGTATGTTTCCCATTCGTCAATGGCCTTAGTAGTTGACCTGAAAACCGGGAAACAGATTGGCAAAATTGAAGGAACCAATGGCATTCATGGTATAGCCATCGCAACCAGCCTGAACAAAGGTTTTACCAGCAATGGCCGCGACAGTTCGGTAACTGTGTTTAACCTAAAAACTTTGGAAATAACCGGAAAAATAAAAGTGACCGGTAAAAATCCAGATGCCATTCTTTACGATGCATTCTCAGGGAAACTCTTCACATTCAACGGTCGAAGTGCAAATGCTACCGTGATTGATCCAAAACTCAACAAAGTGATTGGCACGATTCAACTCTATGGAAAACCTGAGTTTCCGGCCAGCGATGGCAAAGGAAAGATCTTTGTAAACATTGAAGATAAAAGCGAAATTAGTGTAATCAATGCAAATACCTTAAAGGTTGAAAAAACATGGTCGATTACTCCCGGAGAAGAACCCAGCGGATTAGCTTTGGACAACGAAACTCACCGTCTGTTCAGTGTTTGTAGCAATAAATTAATGGTTGTTTCTGATGCCGAAGCCGGGACAGTGGAGACAAGCCTTCCGATAGGTGGTGGTTGTGATGGTGTTGCATTCGATCCTGCCCTAAAACGCGCATACAGCTCAAATGGAGAAGGCACCATTACCGTGGTTCAGGAAGAAAACAAGGACAGTTTTAAAGTGATAGAAACCATTGTTTCTCAACGAGGAGCACGTACAATTGCTGTTGATAAAACGACCCATCATTTATATTTGTCAACCGCCGAATTCGGGGAAGCAATTGAAGGAAGCCGCCGCCCGCCAATGAAACCTGGTACTTTTATGGTACTTGACGTTGCACCGGTGAAATAGAAGCGCATATTGATGGAGATCAAATTGGATAGAATAATTTATCGTCTTAAAAAGTTGGTATTTTGCTTTTTCTTGCTCTGGTTTTCCGGTATTGGCAATATTATGGGAGAAGGTAACGATACTCTTAAAACCAGGAAAAGTCTTATTTTCTCCGGATATGCACAATACGGTGAAGTGCTGGCAACCAACCCATATTTGAAGCAGGATTCGGTTTTACTTTCAATTGGGAAGCTTTCAATCCATCAGAAAATAATTACAACATTTCGCTGGGTGCTGATCAAAGCGTTTTTATAGATCTCGGCGCTTCCCTAAATTATGAATTGAGTTCTCATTTTGATCTGGGTTTAGGTTACAGTTTTACTCATTTCTCGAATGGCGCATTGAAAAGCCCCAATTTTGGGTTGACCTAAGCTATCTTGAAGTTCCGCTTGTTGCCCGGTATTATTGGGATCAGCATTTTTTACTGATGCCGGAATGAATTATTCCTACTTGAGATCATCTAAAACAAGTATCACTTCCGAATCATATACCGGTACGTTTTCGTATTCCGGAGTTGAAGGTATGCGTAAACATGCCTTTACATTGAGCCTGGGATTTGGTCTTGACTACAAGCTTAGTTCCCGGTTTAAATTAGAGATTGGACCGGAAGTGAATTGGCAAGTGAATTCGTTTTCAACCAATGGAATGAATACCCATCCACTTTATTGGGGGATTCGGGCAGGTATTAGATACGCTTAAATATCATTTAAAGATAGATGACTGTTAGTCAGTTAGTCAGTCGGTCAAAATTAGAGGGAAAAGTAAATTTTATATTTAATAAATGTAAAATATAAAGTATATTCGACCTGATTTAGGAAAACCGTATAACGGGTTCTGCGATTTTTCTCGAATTACAAGTAAAAAAGTAAATTTTTAGAACCCACCTATATATAAAATTCAAATAGGAAAATGTATATATCTTTTTAAATTATATACCTTTAATCATGTAGACTTAATTTAGAAAAAATTGTCGTATTACCATAAGCAAGAATGAGTGCAAGAGGCTAAATGCGAAAGTTCAATTAAATATATTTATTTATTAATTCCAGTTCTTCGATAGAAAACTCCGAATTCTTTAATGCTTTAATATTATCTGCCAACTGTTTTATAGAACTGGCTCCTACAATAACAGAAGTAACTTGTTTGTGGTTCAATATCCAGGAAATAGACATTTGTGCCAAACTTTGATTCCTTTTTAAAGCAATATTATTTAACCCTTTTATTTTAGAAAGAACTTTACCGGTTAAACATGAACTTTTTAAAAAATGTTCTCTTGACATTCTTGAATTTTGAGGAATTCCATTAAGATATTTATCAGTAAGAAGACCTTGCGCTAAAGGTGTAAATCCAATAAATCCAACACCTGAATTCATACACAAATCTAATATCTCATTCTCCGGTTCTCTGTCAAAAATATTTAACCTTCCCTGATAAATCAAGCAAGGTACGTCTCTCTCTTTTAAATATTTAAAAGCAAAAGCAGCAGCATCCTTAGGATATCTTGAAATGCCTATATAAAGAGCCTTGCCTCTTCTAACTATATCAACTAATGCTTGCATTGTTTCCTCAAGAGGTGTATTTGGATCATATCTATGCGAATAAAATAAATCTACGTAATCAAGATTCATTCTTCTAAGACTATCATCAAGACTATTCATCATATATTTTCTACTACCCCAGTTTCCATAAGGACCGGACCACATATCGTAACCGGCTTTAGAAGAAATAAAAAGTTCATTTCTATGTGCTACAAAATCTTTTTTGAAAACTTTACCAAAAGTAGATTCGGCAGAGCCATAAGGTGGCCCATAATTGTTAGCTAAATCAAAATGAGTAATACCATTATCAAATGCATAGCAAAGCATTTTCTCTGCATTTTCAAAAGAATCAATCTCGCCAAAGTTATGCCATAATCCCAAAGATATTGATGGTAGCAAAACACCACTTTTACAACATCTTCTGTATTTCATTTTATCATATCTATTTTCTGAAAAGTCTTTCATAATTAATTTGTTTATTAGGACGGGCTTTGCCCATACTTTTATTTACTTTATTTAGATGATCATATTTTATTTAATATTCAACACCTACAGGCCAGATTTTATCATCAATAACAATGATTACTGCTTTTAAAATTATTGTTAATATAACTAAAACAAATAAGACTCCTATAGTAATCATAAAAAATATATTTATTTGTTAATGAATTTAATTAAAGTGCAAATCTGAGTTACACTATTTGTTATGTTTGATTGTGTAGTGACGGGTTCCATTGAATCTTGTAAAGACATAGGAGAATGTGCAATAGAAAATATTCCGGCAAAACCTGCTTTATTAAGCAGCTCCATGTCTAATACGGAACCTGCTATAACAATTACCGGAATATGTAAATGCCGGGTTTTGTTAAGTACTCCTTCAGGAACTTTTCCCATAATGCTTTGTTTATCAATTTGCCCTTCTCCGGTAATAATAATATCTGCATCTTTTGCTCTTTGTTTAAAACAAGACAAGTCAAGCGATAACTGAATACCTGGTTTTAATGAAGCGTTAAGAAATCCAATAAATGCAGCTCCCATACCACCTGCAGCTCCTGTGCCGGGAATTGTTATATCTTTTCCTAATTGTTTCTTGGTAATTTCAGCTATATGTCTTAACCCCTGATCAAGATTTTCTATAGTAATTTTATCAGCACCTTTTTGTTTGGCATAAACATATGCTGCTCCTGTTTTTCCGTATAAAGGGTTATTAACATCACATGCTACTGTAAAATTAGCTTTTTTAAGTTCTGGCATTGCATGTGTATTATCAATGGTAGCTACTTTACTCATAATTTGACCGCCTGTACCGCATTCTTGTCCGTATTTATCTAAAAAGTTAAAGCCTAAAGCCTGAAGCATACCAAGCCCGCAATCGTTTGTTGCACTACCGCCTATTCCAATTATAAAGTTTCGACAACCATGATTTAAAGCGTGTGCAATAAGTTCTCCTGTGCCATAGGATGTAGTTATCCAGGGAGTTCGTTCAGATTCTTTCAAGAGCGTTAATCCACTTATATTGGCCATCTCTATTAAAGCTGTTTTTCCATCTCCTGATATTCCGTATGTTGTATTTATAAGTCGGTTTAAAGGATCATGAGCTGTTACTTTTACTTTTTTGCCTTTTGTGACGGTCATTAATAGTTCAAGCATACCTTCACCTCCGTCAGAAATAGAAATTTCATCAACTTCGCATTCCGGAAAAACTTTTTTTATTCCTTTTGCCGCAGCATGATTGGCTTCTGAAGAAGAGATACTTCCTTTAAATGAATCAATTGCTACAATAATTTTTTTCATATACGTATTCTATATACTATATTTAACCTGTTAATGTAATTTTTTTTATAAATAAGTTAGCACCTAAAATCCGCAATGAATTATCTATTTCGCATACAACTAACTTCAAATGAAATATAGATATTTTAATTATCTTTGAGGTAATAATATATAATGATAAATAATCATGTACAAACATTTATTTGGTCCCGTACCTTCAAGAAGACTTGGAATGTCACTTGGAATTGATCTGGTTCCTAAAAAGGTCTGCTCATTGGACTGTGTATATTGTGAAGTTGGCAAAACTACAAAACATACAACAGATACAAAAGAATATATTTTACTTGATCGTGTAAAAGAAGAGGTTACAGATTATTTTAAAAATAATCCGGATCCTGATTATATTACTTTTTCAGGTGCCGGAGAACCAACGCTTAACAGCAAAATTGGGGATGTACTAAAGTTTGTGAAAAAGCTAAAACCACATATTCCGGTAGCGTTAATTACTAATGGTACTCTATTTTACAAAAAAGAAGTAAGAGATGCTCTTTTAGATATAGATGTTGTTCTTCCTTCTCTGGATGGTGCCAGTCAGGATGTATTTGAAAAAATAAACCGTCCGGCTTCTGGTATTAAAATTCAGGATTACATAGATGGTATTATAAAATTCAGAGAAGAATTTCATGGTAAAATGTGGCTTGAAGTTTTCCTTTTACCAGGATATAATATGGGTATAGATTCTCTTGAAGATATTAAAACTGCTGCCATAAAAATAAAACCAGATTCTATACAGCTTAATACTCTTGATCGTCCAGGTACGGTACAGGGACTGCGCGGTGCTTCACACGAGGATCTTGAAGAAATTCTGAAATTTTTTGAAAAAGATACTAAGCTGAAGGTTGAAATTATTTCTGCCGCGCCAAAACGTAAGAATCTTAAGGCTTACCGTTCGGATGTTGCCAGTGTAATTTATGAGACTATAAGTCGTCGTCCGTGTACTCTTGAAGATTTGTCAAAAATTCTTGGTCTTCATATTAACGAACTCAATAAGTATTTGCCTGTATTGGAATCTGAAGGTAAGATTGAAACCATTGATGAAAAGCGAGGTACATTTTACAGACTAAAAGAAGAAAAATAAAGTCTCCGGGACTTTTATCTTATTTATGGAAGAGACGACAATGTAATGCATTGTCGTCTCTTTAAGTTTCTTATCTACTGAAAATTGCTTTCTTCGACATGACAGTAAGTGTTATACCCCTAACTGCCATAAATAATGTCATTGCCAGCCATAGAGCATTGTTGCCTATTGTATTTAAGAGCAAATAATATATTCCAAAAAAGACTAATGTTGATATTATAGCAGAATTTCTCATTGATTTGGATGCGGTTGCACCAATAAAGATTCCATCCCATATGTAAGAACTAAAACTTATAACCGGCAATATTATTACCCAGTTAAGAAAATTACCGGCATAAGTTATAACATCCTGTTCATCGGTGAATACATACATCAGCTTATCTCCCATAAAAAAATAAACCATAGAAAATGATACTCCAAAACCAACACCCCATAACATAAGTTTATTTGTTGATTCTATAAGCCTCTCCTTCATTTTCGCTCCTATAAATTTACCGGTTATAGCCTCCGCGGCATAAGCAAATCCATCCAGGAAATATGAAAATAGCATTAAATATTGCAGCAATGCTGTATTTGAAGCTAACGCAATATCTCCGAACGATGCACTGGCCGAAGTAAAAAAAGTAAAAACAGCTACCAAGCAGACTGTTCTTACAAATATATTTGAACTAATAGACATATAACTTTTTAGTTCAAGTAGGTTAAGACTCTTTTTTATACTTATTAAAGATAAAAATTTATGATATTTTTTATTTAGTAAAAAAAGAGAAAGTATAAGCCCAATATATTGAGCTATAACAGATCCTGCTGCAACTCCCTTTTCTTCCCAACCTAAAACCCTTACAAAATAGATGCTGACAGCTATGTTTACAATATTTATAACAACGGAGGTTATCATAGGATATTTTGAATTTTGCATTCCAATAAACCATCCGTTTAAAACCATCATTCCAATTGCTGCCGGCACAGCCCATATCCTAATATAAAAATAATTTCTGGCAATCTCAGTAACTTCGTCTGAACCACTAAGAATCAAAAAACTTAATTTCTCAATTGGTACCTGTAATGATAAAAGAAAGATACTTCCAAATAAAGTAATTAAAAGTCCCCGTGATAATATTGTGGCAGATTCCTGTTTGTCACCGGCTCCGTATGATTGAGCTGTAAGACCACCTGTACTCATTCTAAGAAAACCAAAACACCAGTATACCAGATTAAAAATAGTGCCTCCCAATGCTACGGCTCCCATAAAAGTAGCAGAATCGAGATATCCCATCAAATGCAGATCGACTATGGTAAGTAACGGAACTGTAAGATTTGATATAATATTGGGAATGGCAAGACGTAGTATATTTCTGTTCATTTATTTTCTTTTTCTGAGCGTACCGAAGAATTTAGCAAATTAAGGCTTTTCTTTTTACCCGGCATTCAAAGATACGGAAAACTGAAAGACAGGTAACAGACAGAGATACAAAAACCTCTGCAATTTTCATTACAGAGGTTTTTTAAATTTTGTGCCCAAAACAGGACTCGAACCTGCACGTCCTTGCGAACACTAGTCCCTGAAACTAGCACGTCTACCAATTCCGCCATTTGGGCTTCATAATTTGTGCAAAGTTAAAAAATTTTAATTTATCACAAAGTGATTTATCATCTTTCCTTTATAAAAAAAAGGTTGTTTTTTTATTCGAATATTTTTTATAGCTTTATTTATAGAAAAAACGAAATATGACTGAAATACGACTAAATTCTCTACATGCCTGGATTCTTGCATCCAGACCTAAAACGCTTAGCGGAGCAGCTATTCCGGTAATTATTGGTAGTGCCCTGGCATATTCTGACCAAAAATTCACCTGGTTACCTGCAATTATCTGTCTTTTATTTGCATTCCTTATGCAGATAGCTGCCAATTTTATGAATGATCTTTCTGATTTTTCTAAAGGTTCTGATACTGAAGAAAGAATAGGTCCCAAACGTGCATGTGCACAAGGCTGGATTTCACCTAAGGCCATGAAGACAGGGATTATTATAACCATTATAATTTCATGTCTCACAGGTTGTTCTCTTTTGTTTTACGGCGGACCTGAATTAATTTTGATAGGTATTGTTTGTGTTATATTTGCTTTGTTGTATACAACACTTTCATACCATGGATGGGGAGATATACTTGTTCTAACTTTCTTTGGCTTTGTTCCCGTAGGTGGTACTTATTATGTGTTGTCTAACGGATATTCAGTTGATGTGGCTGTAGCATCACTGATTTGCGGATTGCTTATAGATACTTTACTTGTACTTAATAATTATAGGGATCGCTTTACAGATTATAAAGACGGTAAAAGAACAATAATTGTACGTTTCGGAGAAAATTTCGGCAAATATTTTTATCTGTTTCTGGGATTATTTGCTACACTGCTTTGTCTGTGGTTTATCAATGAAAGATACTGGTTCGCATCTTTTCTTCCTTTTATTTATATAATTCCTCATTTTCTTACATGGAAAAAGATGGTAACTATTAATAAAGGTAAAGAATTAAATATTATCCTTGGAAAAACTTCCCGCAATATTATAATTATGGGACTGCTTTTTTCAGCAGGAATAATATTGGGATAGAGAATA
>JAENXA010000148.1 GCA_016649735.1 Prolixibacteraceae bacterium
AACATTCAAATAACAAAAAATCATATATCGACCAAAAATGACAGAAAATGTTAACTTTGTCTTATAAAATTGAAAACACAGAATATGAAGAACTTATATCCTTTAAAATTCAACTCCATATATAAAGACAAAATATGGGGCGGACAAAAAATAAAGACAGAGCTTGGCAAAAATTATGGAACCATATCCAATTGTGGTGAAAGCTGGGAAATATCAGGAATTCCGGACAATATTTCAGTTGTATGTAATGGTTTCCTAAAAGATAATAATCTGGAAGAATTAGTTGAAATTTATATGGGTGACCTTATAGGAGACCGTATATTCAAAAAGTTTGGTCTGAATTTTCCTTTACTTATTAAATTTATTGATGCAAATGATGACCTGTCTATTCAGGTACATCCTAATGATGAACTGGCAAAAAAAAGAAATTTGCCTTTTGGAAAAACAGAAATGTGGTATGTTTTAAATGCAAATGAAGGATCTAAACTAAACTGCGGATTTAACCAACCTATGACTAAAGAAAAATATCTTGATAAACTTAATTCAGGAAAAATAATGGACATTCTTAATTTTGCTGAAGTAAAAACAGGAGATGTATTCTTTGTACCGGCAGGTAGAGTTCATTCAATTGGAAAGGGGATTTTACTGGCTGAAATTCAACAAACATCTGACGCTACATATCGTATTTATGATTATAACAGAAAAGATGCGCAGGGTAATACCAGAGAACTTCATACTAAATTAGCACTGGATGCTTTCGATTTTACTTTTCATAAAGATGTAAGAACTAATTATAATAAAGAGTTAAACAAAAGTTCGAAATTAATATCCTGTCCCTATTTTACAACTAATCTGCTCGAGTTTGATAAGACCATAGAAAAAGACATATTTCATCTGGATTCTTTCGTAATTTATATGTGTACTGAAGGCGAATATAAAATAGAATACAACAACACATCAATGAATGTTACAAAAGGTGAAACGGTATTAATTCCGGCTTCTCTATATGAATATATGCTTATCCCCTCTACTGACAAAGTCACATTACTGGAAATTCACTTATAAAAGAAAGTATGAAAATAAAAACAGCACGGTTTATAATTAGCAATACAGATCTGGAAAAATGTCCACCTCCTGTTCTTCCCGAATTCGCATTTATAGGCCGTTCAAATGTGGGCAAATCATCTCTTATAAATATGCTCACTGATCAGAATAAACTTGCTAAGATTTCAGCACGACCCGGTAAGACACAATGTATTAATCATTTTTTAATAAATGAAAAATGGTATCTTGTTGATTTACCTGGATATGGATATGCACGTAATTCAAAAGAAGACCGGGACAAATTTGAATCGTTTATATCAGAATATATTTTAACAAGAGAAAGTCTGAAATGTTTGTTTGTACTTATTGATTCACGTCTTAAAATGCAAAAAATAGATAAAGAATTTATCTCATGGCTTGGAACTTCACAAATTCCTTTTGCATTAATATTTACAAAGACTGACAAATTAAATAAAAAACAATTAAAAGAGAATATTGCCTTATATAAAGAAGAACTCTTAAAAACATGGGATGAGCTTCCTCAAATATTATATAGTTCCTCCTTAGCGAAACTGGGGCGTGAAGACATTTTATCCTATATAGGGGATATACTACAATAAATCTTGCATCAAAACTCTCTTTCGTATAAACATTGTTTTAAAGATTTTTTTACCTTTGCGGCAATTATAATTATAAAAACAGGAAAAAATGGGAAAAATAGATTCTCTTCAAATTTTTTCAGGGACAGCAACAAGATACTTAACAACTAATATTTGTAAAAGTATAGGTATTGAACTTGGAAAATCTTCTTGTCCGGTATTTGCCGATGGAGAGTATGAACCCTGCTATGAAGAAACCATTCGTGGTGCTCATGTGTTCATCGTACAATCCACCTTTCCACCGGGTGATAACCTACTGGAATTATTGCTAATGATTGATGCTGCAAAAAGAGCTTCAGCCGCTGAGATTATAGCTGTTATTCCTTATTTTGGTTTTGCCCGTCAGGACAGGAAAGATAAACCAAGAGTATCTATTGGTGCTAAATTAGTAGCAGACCTTCTTTCTGCTGCAGGAGTTGACCGTATAATTACAATGGATCTGCATGCCGACCAGATTCAGGGATTTTTTAATGTTCCTGTTGATCATTTGTATGCTTCTTCTCTTTTTATTCCATTCATTAAAAAAATGGGACTTAAAGACGTAGTAATCGCTTCTCCTGATGTAGGCGGAACTAAAAGAGCAAATACATATGCACGTCTGCTGGGAACAGAAATGGTAATATGCCACAAATCCAGACCCAAACCCAATATGATTAACAAAATGACGTTAATCGGTGATGTAAAAGACAGAGATGTTATAATCGTAGATGATATGATTGATACTGCCGGTACTATCACTAAAGCTGCAGGAATAATGATGGAGTACGGAGCAAATTCAGTTCGTGTATTTGTCGCTCACGGATTACTTTCTGAACCTGCATATGAACGAATAGAGAATTCAGTTATAAAAGAAGTTTATGTTACTGATTCTATTCCCTGTAGAAAAGAATCTAAAAAGATTAAATATATATCTACCGCCTGCATTTTCGGAGAAGCCATTAACAGAGTATTTAAAAACGAATCTATTAGTTCTATTTTCTATAAATAGAAATACAGAACTAAAATATTAATATAAAAAGCACCCTAAATCAGAGTGCTTTTTAATTTTTAGTTCTGTGAAAGGCAAAGCTTATTCAAAAAAACGATACGAATTAAGAAATATGAATTTTCTTAAATTAATAATTCATAATTCATAATTTATTTATTTATCTTTGTACCGCTTTTCCATTCGGCATGATCATTATGTATGCTGTGTACCCTTTTAAATAAGGGAGGACTGAGTACCATAATTAATTATTAAAGATCTTAAAAAGATGAAAACAGTAAAAATTGAAGGGACAAAAAGAACGGCCCTTGGTAAAAAAGATACCAAAAAATTAAGAGACAACAATCTAATCCCATGTGTAATTTACGGAGGAGATGTAGAGCCTGCTCATATTTCGATTAAAGCAGCTGATTTCCGTAAAGTAATCTATACACCTAATGTCTATCTAATTGATCTGGAAGTAGAAGGAAAAAAGATAGAAGCTACAATCCAGGATATTCAATATCATCCGGTCGATGATAAAGTACTGCATGTTGATTTTCTTAGAATTGATGAAAATAAACCTATTAAAATTGAAATTCCTGTTAAACTCAAAGGATATGCAGCCGGTTTAAAGGCTGGAGGAAAAGTTAACCAGAATCTTAGAAAAGTAAAAACAAAAGGTCTTGCAAAAAATATGCCTGACAATTTAACTTTAAATATAGAAAATCTGGAAATTGGTCAAAGTATCAAAATAGAAGATCTTGATTTTGAGAATCTTGAATTTCTGAATCCTAAAGCTGTTCCTGTAGTTTCTATAGTAGTTACAAGAGCAGTCGCTACTGAAGAAGTAGCAACAGCTGCTGTTGGCGAAGGAGAAGCTGCTGCAGAAGTAGTAGCTGCAACTACACCTGAAGCTGGAGCCAAAGACGCCGGAGAAAAAAAAGCAGAGAAAAAATAATTCTGTATTTTAAATAATTATTTTTCAAAATACAGATTAGTAACAGACATGTGTCTATAAAATTAAGCAGTTAAAATCGCTTTAAAATATTTTTTAAAATTTAAGTATGAAGTATTTAATAGCCGGGTTAGGAAATCCAGGCAGAAAATATGATAATACCAGACACAATATAGGATTTAAAATATTGGACGCTTTTTCCGAAGCGTCCAATATTGTTTTTAAAGACAGACGTGAAGGCTATATTGCAAGATATGATTATGAAGAAAGCACCTTTATCCTACTAAAACCAACCACTTATATGAATTTAAGTGGCATAGCAGTTCGTTATTGGCTAAAAAAAGAGAACATACCTGTAGAAAATTTACTTGTCATAAATGATGATCTTGCACTACCATTAGGATCTATAAGAATTCGCGGGAAAGGTGGTTGTGCCGGACACAACGGACTAAGAAATATCGAAGAAAATCTTGGAACAAAAAACTACGCAAGACTTCGTTTCGGTACCGGATCTGATTTTAATTATGGAGATCAGGTAGATTTTGTACTTAGCCACTGGTCAAGAGAAGAAAAAGATATAATTTCAAAACAGATAGACACCTGTATACAAATCATACAGTCCTTTGGAACGATAGGACTTTCTCAGACTATGAATAAATTCAACAATCATAAATAAATGGAATCTGAAGTTAGAGCCGATAAATATTTATGGGCCATGCGCCTTTACAAGACAAGAAGTCTTGCAGCAGAATCCTGTAAAAAAGGACGTGTTCTTTTTGACGACAGACCATTAAAACCATCCCACACTTTAAAAAA
>JAENXA010000055.1 GCA_016649735.1 Prolixibacteraceae bacterium
ATAAAAAGTATAAAAGAATGAAATTTTATTTATAAAAGTATTATATTTGCACCGCTATAAAAAATGGACCCGTAGCTTAATTGGATAGAGTTTCTGACTACGGATCAGATGGTTGGGAGTTCGAGTCTCCCCGGGTTCACTGAGAGCAAACGGGACACGTGTTAAATCACATGTTCCGTCTTTGTTTCCGGGGGTTTCTTTCAATTTCATTTTTAAGATTAGCTGTTAAATCATCAACGAGAGACTGGAGTCGTTCGTCTATTAATGATATTAGTATTTTATCTTGGTCGGCAACATTTTGTTTCATCCTTTTTGATGTCATGACATTAATTTTCATTGCTTTATAATATTCAGTAACACCTTCGAAAGTTGTCATACTTTTTAATTCAGCATAAGAAAATGGTTTACTAACATTTGTTTTTAAGTAACCAACGGTAATAGAATATTTATACCTATTATCCTTAAATAATGTTTTTAGTGTAAAATACATATTTAGAGATGCAGGAATCTTCTTTACTTTATAATCAATTATAGAATATCCTTTTCCAATAATTTCTTTTTTAACCGGATCTTCCATTTGGATTACATCCTGAGCCGATTTAAAAGTTATAGCATACCACTCTCGTGCTATAGTATATGATTGATCTGCTGTTTTACCAGGGATTTGTACCACTTCTGAGTATTCCTGCGCTGAACAAAACACAGGAGTAATAAACATTAGAATAATTAAGATTTTTTTCATATTTATTTGTTTTTGCTTCAGCTAAATTATGAAAAAATATAGTGTAATAAAAATGATTATAGTAAGGCTACTTTGTGGATAAAACATTTGTCATTTTAAATATTTTTTTAATATCTGCTCTTTTTCAAAGTCAGTATTTTTTAAGTCGCTTTCAATTG
This sequence comes from Prolixibacteraceae bacterium, assembly GCA_016649735.1. GTDB lineage: Bacteria > Bacteroidota > Bacteroidia > Bacteroidales > Prolixibacteraceae > JAENXA01. Next base: position 901 of record JAENXA010000055.1, read on the forward strand.
TTGAAATTTCACGCTCAATTTTTTCAAATTCTAAAACAATCCTTTTCTGTTTTACAATGTCTATTTTTGGAACTTCAAAAGCAGAATACATTTGACTATTAATATTAGGTTGAGCTGCCCCCCTTTGAATATCATATACCCAATTTTTATACTTTGAACTTTTAGTTATTAAATTTAAAAATTCAGGAAGCAATAAATTCATATTTGTTCTGAAACGTATTAAATATCCTGCAAAAATTACTTTGCCAATTTCGGATTTGTAAAGAAATGTTTTACCCACAGTAGCACCAGAACGAGCAAACAAAAAATCACCTTCCCGTAAAATATATTTATTATCAATATGTTCAGCTGTATTGCATTTGATAGAAGCGGAATTTTAATTCTTTCGATATCGGATGCGTATACATGAGGTTGTGCTTGCCCACGTTGTAAAGAATAAAATAAATTTTGAATCGATTTTAAAAAGTAGTAAAGTAATTTTGTAGAAATTATTTTTTCATCTTTTGAGATAATAGTATTGCAATCAGACGCAAATATAGGTTGTGACCAAAAATTGATAAAACCAGAATATGCACCTGAGGCACTAACAGTAATTACATTTGCTTGCCTGTTTGCTTCGTTATGATAATATGCTGGTTCTTGTCCACCTGCAATTACGGGAATTTCTCCTTCAACTGTGTTTGTTTTTTTTATAGATGTTCCTTTATGAATATGAGAAATAGTTGATAACAAAACAAGATGTTTGCTACCCCAAACAGAATCAAAATCTACTTTTTTTTTCTGCCTAACGAAATTGTTTTTTCAAAAACCAATTTCTTAAAATCCATCAACTCTAATGTATCAAATACAATAATGTTTTTCTGCAACGCTTTTTCAATATTAAAGGTCTCGTTTAAGAATGCACGATAAACATAACTATTTGCCTTTTCAGAATTTAGATAGTTTTGTTCATCATATAATTTAGTTGTTGGGATACCTTTTTTATCTCGATATAGCCTTATTCCCTCGTGTCCTCTGCGACTACTAAATTCATAACCTATAAAATCTTTTTCAGCTTGTTTTTCACCTACTTTTATTAAAATTGTTTTTTGAGGATATGCCAAAAAGTAATAAAGCATTTTGTCCTGTTCTCGGGCAAATACTTTTTCAAAGAAAAGTTTTTCTAACTCAGTTTTTTGCTCTAATTCTGTTTTGTCTTTAAATACTTTTTTTACTTTAAGTTGCTTTATTTCAGTAAGAAAATTGAACCAAGTTTTATATTCACTAAAAAGTTCTTGTTTCTTTACATTTTCATTTGGCTTTTTGTTTACCAAAGTAATATAATCGTTAAGCTTTAAATTATCATATACATTCGCAACAAATTTGCTAAATGCAGCTTCAATTCCGTTTACAGTAAATTCTTTTGGCTTATCGAAAAATCCTTTTATTGCTGTTTCAATTTTCTTCCATTCATTATTCGATTTTCTTTCCAAAAAAAGTGTTACTGTGTTTGTACCTGTCGCCATAAATGTATTTGAACCAAATTCTGCAATGGCTTTAATATCGAAGTATTTAAAAATAATTTCTCTTGCATCGGCGTAAATTCCGGAATTACTTAAAATGGAACTTGGCAAAATAATACCTGCCATACCTCCAGTTTTTAAAAGTTGTTTGGTACGTTCAATAAATAGACATTCTATTTCTGAACTGTCATCAGTTAAATGGTCGTATAATTCAAATGATTCGTTGCCAAATTTCAAAGTGTTTTTGAATGAGGATACAGAATAAGGAGGATTTGCTATTAAAACGTCAAATTGCGCATTGTCTTTGGGCGATCGGTCTAATATTTTCTGTATCAATTCCATTTATAATGTGTTGAAGTTCATCCATCCATTCTGTTAAGAAATGTCCACTGCCAGTTGCATAATCAATTGCTGTTGGTAATATCTCTGCTTCTTTATTTTGGATTTTTTTATTAATAAATTCACGTATTGGGAAACAAGAAACTATAAACTTAGCAATTGGGACAGGAGTAAAAAATTGCCCTGCTTCTTGCTTAATACTAGTGTTTAAAAGTAATTCAAAGAAATCTCCTAAAAATTGTTGCTTATGTCCATACCTGAATCGGAACGGTTGAAGTAATTCAACAACTTCTTTTACCACTTGTGCATTATCGTAAAAAGACTTCTCGTTATACACTTCTTTAAATGCGAATTCAGGATTTTTTTGAAGTCGCAAATGTTGAAACATTTCCTGAATTTGTTTTTTAACTTCAGGTGCATTTATGTTGTAAAGTTTATTTTCAAGCTGTGAATCAGTATAGTCCGTAACTTCGATATCAAGAAAACGCTTCATACCATCTTTATACAAGTCATTTAATCGAGTTTGAAGTTTTTCATGCGTATCATCGTCTAACCATTGAAAATAAACTTCTTCGTTATCATTTCTGTCTTCATCTATAATTTTGCAGATAAATAAATTGAGAATTTTATTGAACGCATTTGGTTTATCCGAGACTATATTATGACGAAGAATTTCAGCAAATTGATTGAAAATCCGTCCACTATCTTCACTATTTAATTCTTTTAATCTGCCCCTTGTAAGTGCTTTTATTTCTACATCATAAGCGTTTGCCCACTCGTCAAAAATTCCATTGTCTTTAAAATTCTTATTCCAATGGTCGTATATTTCTTTTTGATTATTGAGTTCTTTACATTGTTCATCAACCTTTATAATGTCGTTTGCATATTCAATTTGTCTATTTTTATTTCTGTATTTTTTAATTTCATGTTCAGTTTCCCAGTCTTTTTAATAGCAGAATGTATACAAAAACTAAATCCAGTTAAGAAAATCCTCTTTTGTAACTTTTAATTGTCGTAAGGCATTTTTAATGATAAATTCCGGAACAGGATCAACGTGTGTCTGAACTGTTATTGGTCTTAACAAATCTTTTCTACTCCAATGTTGATGACCTCCTGTGGTCCTATTACAAACACAACCTTGTGCAATTAAAAAATCCTGATATAATTTTAATGGGATATTCCTTAAATGTTGTGCAGACATAACTAAAAAGCAAATTCAACGTTTTCTCTTGAAACCTTGTAGCTTTTTTTATTTACAATTTCATTATACAGGGGGTTTGAAATAACCAAATCCGAAGCCTTTGGTGGATTAAATTTTGGTTTCTTCTTTGAGCCTTTTATAGTCCAGCCAAGGTCTTTAAGAACCTTGTCTAAAGTTTTTTTATTATTAGTGTATCTGAAAAATTCATGTAATGCCTCTGAAAAAGATTTCTTAGCTTCAACTATTGAATATCCAGAACCACTTAAATCTAAAGCAGGAGAATAAATAATAACAACCTTTTCCTCTTTAAATTCAACCAATGGAAGTTCTACGTTGTAAGTAGTAGTTTTAAATCCTAAATCTGCGGGAATATGTAAATTAGACATACAAATAAATTATTTATGGTTCAAATATATAAATAAAATTAAATCTGTTTCAACAATGTATGCAAAAATATCTAAACAGGTAATATTTTTAATTGTATTGTCTTTTTATTTAACATCATATCATTTCCACACCCAACTTAGTAAAATTCATTGAAAAGCCTGTAGCATTACATAATTCACGAGCATACCAGAGACTTATTCGATTGGGAAGTTTTAATTGTTGCACAAAAGAATTGCATATAGAATGGCAACCAATATATTTAAGAAATATTCATCTACTTTTTCGAAGATTTCTTTTGATATTGTTTGTGCATCTATAAATTGTAATGTTGTAAGAAGATGTAGAAAGAATTTGTTCATTAAGATTAAACGTATAGCCTTTTAATTATTCATCTGGCACAAACTAAAAAAACAGAGCTACAATATTAATAATTGCAACTCTGTTTTTTTATTAAAATAAGCAGACGTGTAAGCCGGGTTCTGTCTTTTCGGCGAACCGAAAATCCCTATCATTTATCTAGCCGGAACATTGCTGTTCCGATCAACAGCAGTCTACCCCTTATGGCTATCGAAAAATCGAAGACAAGACGGACAGCCTCGTAAACATTACTGTTTGCCATAATATATTTGACCTTGCAACCCATGAAAGATACGAATTCGGAATTCCGTCCAAATTCGGTGAGCTCTTACCTCGCCTTTTCACCCTTATCCGGCATAGCCGGACGGTTATTTTCTGTTATCTTTTATACAAACTTTCGCCTGTCTTCCCGTTAAGAAGCATGGTGTCCTATGTTGCCCGGACTTTCCTCTCTTTTCTAAAAAAGAGCGATAGAGCGGTCTGCGGTGCAAAGATAGTAAAAATTCAGAGTTAGGTCTCTGATTTCAGGTAAACCTGAACAAGAGATGGATAAATATTATAGAGTACACTTCAAAAGTCACAAATCACACATAATACATAAGAACTAACAACTTTTATTTACTATAAAGTCTTCCCTGCCACGTATCTCTTTCCCTAAGTAATTTTTTAAGCTTATCAGTAAAAACATAATTCTTTACACCCCAGCGTGGAGCAATAAGCCATTCAGAAGGAGTTTGACTAACAAAACGTTCTAAAACAATATTAGGGTTTAACAATTCAAGATAACGAACCACTATATCAAGATACTCGTCCATAGAAAATAAGTGAAAATCTTCAGGATGAGCCTCATATTCCTTAGCAATTACAGTTCCTTTATGTATCTGTAACTGATGAAGTTTTAAATTCTCTACAGGAAGAGCAGAAACCATTCGTGCCTGTTTCATAAAATCAGAGTCATCTTCACCGGGTAATCCAATAATAAAATGAGCACAATTATGAATTTTTCTTTTGGCTGTCTCTTCAATTGCCTTTACAGAAGCAGCATATAAATGTCCTCTATTTATTCCTTTAAGAGTAGAATCATTCACAGATTCTACCCCAAATTCAACCATGAGGTAACATTTTTTTGATAACTCTTCAATATAATCAAGTATTTCATCATTAATACAATCAGGACGTGTACCAATTACAATTCCTATTATTTTAGGATGAGAAAGAGCTTCTTCATACTTCTTTTTCAATTCAGACAATGGAGCATACGTATTAGTATAAAACTGAAAATATGCAAGATATTTCATAGAAGTATACTTCTTCGAAAAAAAGGATATTCCATCATCAATCTGTTGGGTTATACTGTTTTTATGCTTACAATAATCCGGACTAAATGCATCATTATTACAATAAATACATCCTTCTTTTGAAAGTTTACCGTCACGATTTGGACATGAAAAGCCCGCATTTACAGATATCTTCTGTACCTTTTTACTAATTTCTTTTTTTATAAAGGTAGAATAATCATTAAACCGCCCCGTATGTCCCCATGGGAATACCGAATGTTCCATGTATTATATTAATTTACAATGTTAAAATGCAAAGTTAACCTTTAACTTTAAACCTAAAAATCGATAAGAGCATAGGACACAAAAATTATTCAAATGATTATTCAATCCCGGTTAAACCGTAATAATACTTCAATATGTTAACTAAAAGTCTGATTTTATAATAATTTTTTATTATTTTTAATTCAAAAAGTAACATATATTTACACTAAACTTCAGACTAATGTTTTCTAAAAAAGATATAATACAAATTCATTCACACAATATCCCCATAAAGACAGTACTTTCCCAAATAAAAAGATTTGAGTCAGGCTTTCCATTTATTAATCTACAAGCTCCGGCAACCATAGGTAACGGCATAATAAAGCTTTCTTCATTAGAAATAAAGGAATTAGTTGATTTATATGATAAAAGCATTATTAAAGGTATTAAAGTTTCGAAATTTGTACCTGCATCAGGTGCAGCCAGCCGAATGTTTAATTCATTATTCGAAGCCAGGCTGAGGTTGAAAAAGGGAGAATCCGAAGAAGAAATATTAAAAGGAGAAGTTATAAATACTTTTTTTTCACAATTAAAAAAATTTGCCTTTTATGAAGACTTAAAAAAAATGCATAAAGATTTGCCGGAACAGCTTTCCTTAGAAACTATTCTTGACGATATTCTGCTTCCCGAAAAACTCGGATACGGAATTCTTCCCAAAGGACTTATCGCATTCCATAAGTATCCCGAAAAAGCAAGAATTCCATTTGAAGAACATTGTGTAGAAGGAGCTCTTTATGCAAAAAATGCTGACAATAGTGTCCCTATTCATTTTACAGTTTCCCATAATCATATTGAAAATTTTAAAAACCAAATACAAAAAATACGCGACAATTTCGGAAAATCATTAAATGCTGACTTCCGGATTACATTAAGCGAACAAATGCCCTGTACAGATACTATTGCTGCAACTACTGACAACAAACCATTCAGAAATTCAGATGGTAGCATGCTGTTCCGTCCGGGTGGGCACGGTTCTTTACTAAATAATTTAAACAATCCGGACTCTGATATAGTATTTATAAAAAACATAGATAATGTAGCTCCTGATCACCTAAAAGCAGATATTATAAAATATAATAAAGTATTAGCAGGACTACTCCTGAAAACTCAAAAAGAAATTTTCAGATTTCAGGCAATTTCTGACAATAAAAATTACAAAGAAGTAGATAATCTATTCATAACAGAAGCATCTGAATTCTTAAACAATACATTAAAAATTCAAATCCCTGAAAATTTCAGCAAAAAAGAAACATACGAATACATTAAAAAAATAATCAACCGCCCTATTAGAGTATGCGGAATGGTTATAAATGAAGATGAACCCGGAGGCGGCCCTTTCTGGACATTAAATAAGTTCAAAGAAAAATCACTTCAGATTGTAGAACTCAGTCAGATAGATATAAAAAATCCCCGGCAGAAAGAAATTCTTTCCGGAGCTTCGCATTTTAATCCGGTAGATCTTGTTTGCTCATTTAAAAATTACAAAGGGGTTAAATACAACCTACAAGATTTCCGTGACAATAATACAGGCTTTATTTCTATAAAATTCCAGGATGGAATAGAAATAAAAGTACAGGAATTACCAGGGCTATGGAATGGATCAATGTCAGAATGGAATACTCTTTTCGTTGAAATTCCGTTAAACACATTCAGTCCTGTTAAAACATTTCTTGATCTTTTAAGAAAAGAACATCAGCCTAAAGATTAATAGATTTCAAAAATCGAACTGCTAATTTCACGAATTAAATACGATTACAAAATAATAAATTCAAAATAAGATTTAACCTTTATCACTATATCCGGAGAATTAATACACTGACAGCAGAATTAACCCGGTTATATGTATTGGTATTAATACTTATTTTATCGAATAAAGGAAGCTTTTGATTCTAATTTTACCTAACAAATATTTTTTATATAAAAGTATTTGTAAATTTGCAGAAACAATTTTTGATATATGCAGGAAGAATCGCAGGAATTTTCAGATAATGAAAAATTAATGGAAGAGGTAAAACGCTTTCAGAAAATGATAAAAAATAATCATTTTGAATATTTTGATGTTTCTGAAACAGAAGAAATCGCAGATTACTTTTTGGATTGCGGAAAAATAATTTTGGCAAAAAAAGCAGTAGACAATGGATTGGATATTCATCCATCGGCAACTGCTCTTCAGATAAGAAAAGCCAAACTGCTACTTCTGGATAAAAAAACAGAAGAATGTCTGAAAATCATCCAAAATATAGAGGATATGGAAAGTACAAACTCTGATATCTATCTCATTAAGGGTTGTGCCCTGATTTCAAGACAAGACAAAATTAAAGAAGCAATTGAAGCTTTTGAAAAGGCAATTCTATATAATAAAGAAAATACAGATGAATTGCTTTATGAAATTAGTATGACTCTTATTCAAATAAAAGAAGAAGATAAAGCATCTGAGTTTTTACATCGTGCCTTTAAGATTAATCCTGAAAATGAGCAGGTAATTTACGAAATAGCATTTCTTTGTGAAAAACATAAAAAATACGAAAAAAGCATTTATTATTATAATCTGTGCTTAGACGTAAACCCTTTTAATGCACCAATCTGGTATAATATTGGCATAAATTACAGTGCACTAAAAAATGAAGAAAAAGCATTAGAATCATATGATTTTGCAATTGCACTGGCTGATGACTTCGAGGAAGCTTATTTTAACAAAGCAAATATCCTTTCAAATTCAAATAATTTTGAAGAAGCAATATCCTGTTATAAAGATTTTATAAGCATAAACGGAAATAATGACGATGCCTTTTGTTATCTGGCTGAATGTTATCTTCATTTAAACAAACCTAATGACGCATTTTTAAATTATCTGGAAGCATTAAAAATTAATAATAAAAATTTTAATGCATGGTATGG
>JAENXA010000260.1 GCA_016649735.1 Prolixibacteraceae bacterium
GCAGCTGAAGTCTGTATTCTTCCCTGTGACTCTGTCTGTGGAACCCGTTGTACACGATGTACTCCGGATTCATATTTTAACAAACCATATACATTGTCACCTGAAACCTTCGAAACAATCTCCTTGTAACCTCCTGAAGCTCCGGCACTGGAATGTGTTACTTCCAGTTTCCATCCCTTATTTTCACAAAATTTAGAATACATACGAAATAAATCTCCTGCAAAAATACTGGCCTCATCTCCACCTGTTCCTCCTCTGATTTCCAGAATAGCATTTTTACTATCTTCGGGATCAGCAGGTACAAGAAGCATTCTGATCTTTTTTTCCTGATCAGGAATTTTCTTCTCTGACTGTTCAATCTCTTCCTTTGCCATACTACGAATTTCAGGATCATTTTCCTCTTCCAGCATTTCTTTACCGGATTTGATATTTTCAATGAGCCCTTTATATCCTTTGAATGCCTGATCCAGATCCTGTAACTGTTTATATTCCTGACTCAGTTTAACATATCGCTTCATGTCACTCATAACCTCAGGATCGGACATCTGCTGTCCGATTTCTTCAAGACGATATTTTACCGTTTCGTATTTCTTCAATAATGAATTCTCTTCCATCTCTTCTCCTTAAATTTTCACAAAACCAATATTTCCCCGAAAAACACTACATATCAATACTCAAATGTTCCGACCGAAGACGAAATTGTCAATTTTTTACCTTCATATTTTTCAACATATCCAATTATACGTGCATCTACACCGAATGATTTTGAAATAGTCATTATTGTATCAGCAATCTCAGGAGATACATATATTTCCATTCTTGACCCCATATTAAAAACTTTGTACATTTCAGCCCAGTCAGTACCGGATTGTTCCTGTATCAATTTAAATAAAGGAGGAATCGGAAATAAATTATTTTTAATAACGTGTACATTATTTACAAAGTTCATAACCTTAGTCTGAGCTCCGCCTGAACAATGAATCATTCCATGAATTTCCACTCTGTATTTTTCAAGTATTTTTTTAATTATTGGGGCATATGTCCGTGTAGGTGACAAAACCAGTCTCCCTGCATCTATATCAAGTCCCGGAATTTTATCAGTCAGTTTTTTGCTCCCTGAATAAATCAGATCTTCGGGAATTTCAGGGTCAAAAGTCTCCGGGTATTTTTTTGCCACTTCTTTTGAAAAAACATCATGTCTGGCTGAAGTAAGTCCGTTACTTCCCATTCCTCCGTTATATCCCTTTTCATAAGACGATTCTCCGAAAGAAGCCAAACCCACGATTACATCTCCTGGTTTTATATTATCAGCACTAATTACTTCCGAACGTTTCATACGGCAGGTAACTGTAGAATCTACAACAATAGTACGTACTAAATCTCCTACATCGGCAGTTTCTCCTCCTGTAGGATAAATACCAACGCCTGATTCTCTAAGTTCTCGGCACAGCTCATCAGTTCCGTTAATGATAGCGGCTATCACATCTCCTGAAATCTTATTTTTATTTCTTCCGATTGTAGAAGAAAGCAATATATTATCTGTGGCTCCAACGCAAAGTAAATCATCCAGATTCATAATCAAAGCATCCTGAGCAATTCCCTTCCATACAGACAAATCGCCTGTTTCTTTCCAGTAGGCATAAGCCAAAGATGATTTTGTTCCGGCCCCGTCAGCATGCATTACATTACACCATTCGGGATCACCTCCCAGAATATCGGGTATAATTTTGCAAAATGCACCTGGAAAAATTCCTTTGTCTATATTCTTAATGGCCTGATGAACATCTTCCTTAGATGCTGAGACTCCTCTGTCCATGTATCTGTTCTTATTTATCATTCGGATAGCTGTTTTTTCTGCTGCAAAGTTAATATTTTTATAATTAGTCTCAGTCTATATATAGTTGAAAGTTACAAGTTGAAGTTTGCAAACTCAAAAGACTTAAGGTTTAATTTCTAAAAAAA
>JAENXA010000092.1 GCA_016649735.1 Prolixibacteraceae bacterium
GTTTTTTCTTCGAAATGGTTGATTACTTCGGAAAGACTGCCTCTGAAGGTTTCTTCATATAATTTAGAAATTTCACGGGAAACAGAAACTTTACGGTTGTCTCCGAAAATTTCGCTGAATTGTTTTAGTGTTTTTATTAGACGATAAGGTGATTCGTAAAAGATTATTGTTCTGTCTTCATCAATAAGTGACAGTAACTTTTTTTGTCGTCCTTTTTTTACGGGAAGAAAGCCTTCAAAACAGAATCTGTCGCAGGGAAATCCCGAATCAACTAACGCCGGAATAAGAGCTGTAGCTCCCGGCAGACATTCCACTTCAATTTTCTTTTCCACACAACTTCTAACCAGAAGAAAGCCGGGATCGCTTATTCCGGGAGTTCCTGCGTCTGAAATTAAAGCAACATTCTCTCCGGCATTTATTCTTTCCGAAATAGATTCAACTGTCTGGTGTTCGTTGAACTTATGATGTGAAAGGAGTTTATTTTGGATCTCGTAATGATGTAATAGTTTTGAAGAGGTTCGTGTGTCTTCAGCTAAAATCAGATCAACTTCCTTTAAAATTCTTACGGCCCTGAATGTCATGTCTTCCATGTTCCCTACAGGTGTTGGTACCAAATAAAGTTTTCCCATATATTAGACAAAAAAATATGACTATAGAATATTGTTGAAACAATCTGCTTATCTAAAAAATAAAGATTATTTTTATATAACAATAATTATCTTTGCAAAGTTACAAAAGAAAAAGTCAGATAAATGAATTTTAAGGAAATAGCTGATCTTATAGGCGGGAAATTTTTAAAAGGTGAAGCACAGTCTTCTCTCAGTAATATCCTGACAATATCTATTGACAGCAGAAATATTATGGACGTTAATTCCTGTCTGTTTATTGCAATAAAGGGAGTTCGTCACGATGGTCATCAATATTTAAAAGATTTGTATAATCATGGTGTCCGTGCATTTTTAATTTGTGAGGAGACATCTGATATTTCGCAATTTAAAGGAGCCTCTGTTTTTTTGGTTAATAATACGCTGAAATCATTACAAAGACTTTCTGCTGCTGTGCGCAGAAAATATACATATCCTGTAGCCGGTATTACAGGAAGCAATGGTAAGACTATTATAAAGGAATGGCTTTTTGATCTTCTCCAGAAAGACAAACGGGTTCTCAGGAGTCCCAGAAGTTATAATTCACAGGTGGGTGTACCTCTTTCAGTGTGGAATATGAGTGAAAATTACGATCTGGCTATTTTTGAGGCTGGAATTTCCCAAAAAGGGGAGATGGAAAAGCTTTCTACGGTAATCGCCCCCACTATTGGTCTTATAACAAATATAGGAGAGGCTCACCAGAAGAATTTTAAGACTAAAGAAGAAAAAACTGATGAAAAACTTTTGCTTTTTGAATCCTGTAAAATAATTCTATACAGGTGTGATTATGAACTTATATATAAGCGTATTCAAAAAAAATATGGGAATTCAGGAAAGCAATTATTTTCCTGGACTTTAAGTAATGATAAAAAAGCTGATCTTAATATTCAATCTGAAATTCTTTCCGGATCTACCGTTTTGTCTTTTATTTTCAATGGAGAACCAAGGAGTATAGAAATTCCGTTTACTGATGAGGCTTCAATAGAAAATGTATGTCATTGTCTTGCTTTTATTATAGCCACTGGAAATTGTAATAAAAATGTTCTTTCCCGTTTTAAATATTTACAGCCTGTTGCTATGCGTCTGGAAATAAAAGATGGTATTAACAACTGTACTTTAATTGATGATTATTATAATTCGGATATCAATTCATTAAAGATAGCATTACAATATTTAAATCATCAGAATACAAAAAATAATCAAAAGCAGGTTCTTATTTTATCAGATATATGTCAGTCGGGCATGGTTCCTGAGAAAATTGTTAAGGAACTTTCAAATATGGTAAACCTTTATAAAATAGACAGTTTTATTGGAATTGGACCTGTATTATCTGATTTTTCAGAATATTTTTCTGTAAATTCTTCATTTTACAGAAATACCGATGAATTTATCAGAGTATTTGACAGTTCAATCTTTAAGGATAAATATATTCTTATTAAAGGAGCACGTAAGTTCCATTTTGAAAAAATTTCTTCACTCCTGCAAATGAAATATCACCGGACATTGCTTGAGGTAAACCTTAATGCACTTGTCAATAATCTGAATGAATACAGAGCATTATTAACACCTGAAACAAAAATTCTGGTTCTTGTAAAAGCTTCTTCTTATGGACATGGAGCAATAGAAGTTGCGCGTACACTTCAATATCATAAAGTCGACTATCTGGCTGTAGCAGTAGCAGATGAAGGAATTGATCTTCGGCAGAATGGCATTGATACTCCTATCCTTGTCATGAATCCAGAGGAGCATAGCTTTGAAATGATGATTGAGTACGGGCTGGAACCAAACATTTATTCATTTGATGTATATAATAAATTTGAGAAGACAGCCAGACGTATGGCTGTTTCAAAATATCCAGTTCATCTGAAACTCGATACGGGGATGCATCGTCTTGGATTTTCCAGTGAGCTGGAAGTTCGTGATATATGCCGGTTAGCTGATTCTTCCGACTATTTGTATGTGCGTTCAGTATTTTCGCATTTTGCTGTGGCTGATGATCCTTCTGAAGATGATTATACCCGTTCTCAGATTAAACTTTTTAAGAAACTAAGCGATATTGTTATATCTACGCAGCATCATCCTGTAATTCGTCATTTACTAAATACCGTCGGAATAGAACGTTTCCCGGAATATCAGATGGAAATGGTAAGATTGGGGATAGGTATTTACGGAATAGCGCAGTCTTCAAAAATTCATCCTATTAAGGTAGCAAGATGGAAAACCGTTATTTCGCAGGTAAAAAGGCTTGTTGCGGGAGAAACGGTAGGATATGGACGAAATGGTAAAGTAACAAGACCCTCTGATATTGCAGTAATCCCTGTAGGTTATGCAGATGGTTATGACCGGCGTCTTGGTAACGGAACAGGTAAGGTATGGATAAATGGCGCATTTGCCCCTGTAATAGGGAATATATGTATGGATATGACGATGATAGATGTTACTGGTATCTGTGTTAAACCCGGGGATTCTGTTGAATTAATGGGAGATCATGTTAAAGTTGAGGAAATGGCTCGCATTATGGGAACTATATCCTACGAAATTTTAACAGGTATATCACAAAGAGTTAAAAGAGTATATGTAGAAGAATAAAATCTTCTTGTATCTACCCCTTTTTGCTAATATTCTGTAATTTAGCAAGATTGAGAATTTTAATTTTCCGGCCGTCAATCGATATTACTCTTTCTCCTGCAAATGTAGAAAGGGTACGAATGGCATTTGATGTGGTCATATTCGACAGATTGGCTATGTCTTCTCTTGAGAGATATGCTTTTAGTGAAATTCCGTCATTTTCAAAACCGTATTTGTTTTTCAGAAGAAGAATAGATTCTGCAAGTCGTCCGCGAATATGTTTCTGTGTGAGTGTAACGGTTCTTGAGTTTGAGAATCCTAATTCCTGAGCCAGCTTTTTTAGAATATTCTTACAAACTTCTGTATTCTTTAGCATAGTATGAAAAAAGAAATCTGAAAAAACAGATAGAACCAGAGAATCTTCAAGTGTGACAGCCGATCCGTTATGAAGTTCTTCTGCCAGCAAAGAACGATAACCTATAAGTCCCAAAGATTTTGTCATTCTGATAATTTGTTCTCTCCCTCCTATTCCTTCCTTAAATATTTTTACTTTTCCTTCTATCAGGAAAATGAAAGAAGTAGGTTTGTCTCCTTCTCTGTAAATGAATTCATTTTTTTTGCAAATGGTAATCATATGCTGATCCATAAATCTTTTTTTCTCATCTTCTTTAAGAAGACTAAAAATAGATTTAGGATTTTCTAATACTTTTTTGATGGCAATTTCTTCCTTTAACATATAAACAGAATTATGTTACAGATTACCAAAGTTAATGATTTTTGTTGATTAATATCTAAATTTCGCTACAATTGGTATTTTTCTCCCAAATCCGAAAGCCTTGGAGCTAATCCTTAAAATTGGTGCTGCCTGAAAACGCTTATATTCGTTTTTGTTTACCATGCGGCTGATTTTTGTTACTGTTTTTTCATCAAATCCTGTCTCTGTAATTTCTTTTGGAGACTGATTTTGCTCAATATATTTAAAAAGAATAGCATCCAGGGTATCATAGTCAGGAAGAGAGTCTGTGTCTTTTTGATCAGGGCGGAGTTCTGCAGAAGGAGCCTTTGTTATGCTATTTTGGGGAATAATTTCCTTTTCTCTGTTGATATAATTGGATAATCTGTAAACGTCGGTCTTGTAAAGATCGGCTATAACTGCCAGTCCTCCGTTCATATCTCCGTAAAGAGTTCCGTATCCTACTGCACATTCACTCTTGTTTGTTGTGTTTAGCAAAATAGATCCGAATTTATTTGATACTGCCATTACAAGGACTCCTCTTGTACGTGCCTGAATATTTTCTTCAGCTACTCCAAGTGCAAGTCCTTTAAACAATGGCTTTAATTGTTTTTCGAATTCATACACCATGGGCTGTATTTTAATAATATCGTATTTTATGTTTAGATTTTTTGATAGTTGTACTGCATCAGCGATACTGTGATCCGAAGAATATACAGAAGGCATCAATATTCCTCTTACATGTTCAGATCCCAGAGCTTCAACAGCCAGAGCACATACAAGAGCCGAATCTATCCCTCCCGAAAGTCCGAGTACTGCATCATGTAAATTAGATTTAAAAAAATAATCCCGGATTCCAAGTATTAACGCCTGATGAATTTTACCAATAACATCTGTTTTGGATTGTTTTATAACGGGAGGATTGTCAGTATCAATAATCTGAAAGTCTTCTTTGAAATAAGACATTTCGGTACAGATTTCCCCGTTTGCATTAATGAAGCATGATCCACCGTCAAATATCAATTCGGTATTGGCACCTGTCTGATTAACATATGCTATAGGAAGGTGATATTTTTTTGCGTTTTTTAATAATATATTTTTCCTCTGGTTTTCCTGATTATATGAAAAAGGAGAAGCTGAAAGATTAATTATTATATCCGGATCAAGTTTGCTTAATTCTTCAAGAGGTGAAACCGAATAGAGTTTTTCTTTGGCAAATTTATTGGCGGCAGGTTGTTCGTCCCATATATCTTCACATATAGTAACAGCCAGTTTTTCTCCTTTGTATTCGATCAGTTTAAATTCATTATTGGGTTCAAAATGTCTGTATTCGTCAAATATATCATATGTAGGGAGTAATGTTTTGTGTCTTAAGGCAGAAACTTTTCCGTCTTTCAAAAACCATGCAGAGTTATGTAATTGTTTTCCTCTTTGTCCGTTATTTATACTTGGGCCTCCTACCAGAGCGGCAATTCCTGTACAGTGACCGGCGATTTCATGTATGGTTTTTTCTGCTTTTTCTACGAATTCTTCCCGTTCCAGAAGATCATTTGGATAATAACCCGTAACGGAAAGTTCTGAAAAAATAACCAAGTCGGCTCCTCCTTCTTTTGCTTTTTGTATGGAGTTTATAATTTTTTTTGAATTGCCCTCAAAATTGGCAATATGATAGTTTAATTGTGCAAGAGCTATTTTCATATGATTATTTGTTGAAGATTTAAAATATTAAACCAATCTTAAATTGAATGGAGTTAATGGTTGTCCTGCCGTCAATATCGTTTTTTGTCTGATCAAGCAATCCGTTTTTATATACTATTCCCATTATTACGGAATTCTCTGATCCCAGATCAAAATTGGCTCCTGCGCCTACATTTAAAGCTATATTAAAAAGTCTGAAGTTGTCATTAATGTCTGTTTTGTAGAGAGCTCCGTCACTGGAACTTGCCTTGGTATCTATATTTATAAAATTAGAAACTCCGAATTGTCCCCAATATGTCCATCTTCTGAAAGGGACTGTTCTTAATTTTAGGGCAAAAGGGATTTCCAGAGAATGAATTCTGTAACGAATACTACTTCCTGCAGAAATCGTTTCTCCTGCCATTGAAACGTCTGAATGATAATCTATTTCGCCTTCTGTATGGGTATACAATAATCCGGTCGTTATGGCATAAGTGTTATGTATATTAAAAAAAAAGTCACCATTTACTCCGAAATCGAAACCAGGTTCAATATTTCCTCTTTTGGCCATAGTATTTCCGGGATTCATCCAATTAACAGAAGAACCTCCTGAAAAAGAAAGTTCCATTGGCATATCCTGAGCAAAAGCTGAGATGGAAATTATTAAAACGGAAAGGAAAATTGCAGTTCTTTTCATTGTTTAAAATTTTATTGCTGATTACAGGTTAAAATTAGGTATTATGTTTTTAATTATATCTGTTTTCTTTGTTTACAAGGTCTAAAAATAAAGTTTAATAATCAATTCTAAAATTTAAATGACGGGAGATAAGTTTTTTTAAAAAAAAGTCAGAAAATATTCATAAAGAGTTTTTATATAA